>SMVS01000140.1 GCA_004357435.1 Nitrospina sp.
AGAAAAAAAACAAGGGCGTGGAACCCCTCAAATTTTCTTTCAATCTCAAGCTTCTCCGTCCCGAGGGCAACCAGGTCCATGCCATATTGGATCAGATGCAATTGGAACTGGGAAAAATCATCTTACGAGGGAATCTGCAGGCCAAAAACATCCTTTCCGACGAAGGCGTGTTGAAGCTGAGCTTGAAATCCGAGTCCTTCGCCGCCTCAGAACTGAAACATATTTGGTATTTTCTGCCTGGCGACTTTTCAGGAAAGATGAAGCAATACCCGATCGAAGGCCGCTTCGACCCCTTGGTCCTGAGAGCCAGCATACCCCTCAATTCGATGGAGGACCCGACCGCCTTCTTCAACACGATCAACGCCCAAACCCAGCTGGAGGCGCAAAAAATATCCATGCAAGTGGGAGAATGGAAATTCCCCATCGACCATTTGGAAAGCACCGGGGTCTGGAAAAACGGGAAAATAAAACACCGTATAAAAATTAACTCCTTTGGCGGTGAGATTCTGCTCGTGGAAAACCTGCATTTTTCCCAGGCACCGAATAACAAAAACAGCCTGATCTTGAACTCCAAAATCAAGCTGACCCAAATAGACCTTTCAAAAATCTCCTCGCCACGCGGATCCTACGCCAGCGGTACGTTGTCCGGGCTTCTAAAAATGCAAGGTCCCCTAACCCCCGAGAATAAAGTGATGCTGAAAGGAAACCTCTTGGGAAAAAATATTGATATAAACAACGGGGGCTATACTTTTGCCGCTAAAAACCTCGACTTGAAGATCAATTCATCGTCCTCTTACACCCCCATTCTTGATGCGAACCTCACCGATTTTGAAGTTTATAATATTCCCTTCAAGGCCTACACGGGACGAGTGGCGTTTCCCACGGACCGCGTGGTCTTTCTCAAATCCATATTAATCCCGCCGCACGGAAAAATCGGCTGGACAGGAACGTTTCACACGAATTCCATGAAATATAAATTTCAAATCGCCGGACGCAAACTTCGGGTCGAAGATTTTGAGTCCGAGAATGTACACGGCGCTCTCAAGATTTCCGCCAAGATCCATGGATACATCCCTAAAAAGGAATCGTTCAGCCGCGGAATTTCGGGCAACATAGCCATTCGAATCTGGAAGGGGAGTTTTAAAAAACTGGATATCATTAAAGGTTTGTTGATCATTTTGAACCCCACGTCCATCTTCAGCCTCGAAAAGAACGGCTTGGGTTTTGATCTGTTGGGTGGCGATATCACCCTCGACGAAGGCATGCTGAATTCCAGAAATATCACCCTCGAGAGCGATCAAATGAATATGTATCTGAAAGGTTTGTGGGATATTCCCTCGGGCGACATCAATATGGATGGTAAATTTTTACCCTCTCCGGATCTGGACAAAGTCCTGAAATCCATCCCGATCATCGGTCAAATTCTGGCGGGGAACAAACGTCAGGAAGGGTTTATCGAAACCTATTTTAAAGTGAGAGGGGATATCTCGGAGGTCCAGGTCCAAATCCTGGCAGGAAAATCTATTTTTGAAAAACCGGGAAGAATGCTCAGTCAGATAGGAAAGTTGGGAGATTGAATCCAGACGTGTACACGGGGAGAGGAAACTTCAAACGGATTTGACTACCAGGCTTTTGTCCAATTGTTGCTTGATCAGCTTCTCAATATGCTGGAGAGTTCCGGTGGTCGAGGTAGGACAACTGCCGCAGGCGCCCTGATAATGAATTTTAACCTCGTTGTCGTCCAACCCCATCAGGTCGACGCCGCCGCCATCCTGCGCCAACTGCGAACGGATGGAACGATTCAAAATCATTTCAATCGCCTGCAGTTTCTTATCCTGCGGTAAGGCCAGAAAATTGGTGACATCCACCTGGGGACCCGCGTCCACCTCATCGCTGGGGTACACCTTGACCAGTTCGTCTATCTTATCCCACACCTGCTTCTTGAGTGGGTTCCATCCGAATCGGTCGCCCTTGGTGACGGTCACAAAATTGTCCATGATGTAAACGTTTTGGACCGCTTCATAACCGAAAACAGCCGTCGCCATCGCATCTTCTTTGCAATCCTCCTTGGAGGAATAAGACCGTTTGCCTTTTTCGAGAACCTGCGTGTTGAGGACAAATTGCAAAGCGTTCGGATTCGGCGTCTCACGGGTTCGGATCACCTTCAGCGCACGCTGGGCAACCGGTTTCCGGGGCCGATCTTCCGGGGGCTTGCCCCCCATTTTAACTTCGGCCCGCCGGGCAATGACTTCACTGATTTTCACAACGTTTAACCCTTTCTAAAAAACCTAGGTCAATGAGCTAATCATAAATCCATTTCGGCGAAAAATCAACCCAACAGAACCATAACCGGAGGCGGGCGTTTCACGCTTCACTGGGATCTGCTTCTGGGCTGATTTTTCGGCCTTTAAAGGCCTGAAGCCCCTCATTTCCTACAAACAGAGCGAGACCGATCAACACCAGGGAGGTGCATCCCAAAAATAAATTCGGTTGCGGCGCGGTAAAAAATCGGTAAGCCTGCCAGACCAAAGCGGCGATGGTGGTGATCACCATGAAGATGGCCGGAATCAGGGTAAAGTGGGTGGGTTTGCGAACACCGATCAAATACGCGGAAATTACAAACAGCGCCATAGCGGCGATGAGTTGATTGGTCGCGCCAAAAATCGGCCAGATTTTCTGCCAGCCGTCGGTGGCGCCAATCGAGTACGCCAGCGCGACCACAATGAAGGTCGTGACATATTTGTTATGGAGCCAGGTGGCCCGGTCCCCGGCGGATTCCTGTACGATGTACCGGGTGATGCGCACCGCGGTATCGAGCGTCGTCATCACAAAAGTATTGAGGGCGAGCACCGCGATCATCGACGCCACGGTGAATCCGAGAAACGGCAACATTTGACTCACCACATGGCCGTAGCCGCTTCCGAACGCATGGATCCAACCGCCGTTCTGCAGAGTTTCGCGGAACCCCAAGGTGTTCATATCGATGCCTCCGCCTGCCGGCGCCACCCAATACAGACCACCGCCCACCAGCAGGACCGTACACACCGCCACCACGCCTTCGGTCAGCATGCCGCCGTAACTGATCAATTTGCCTTGCGACTCGTTGGCCAACTGTTTCGACACCGTGCCGCTCGCCACCAGCGAATGAAATCCGGAAACCGCCCCGCACGCCACCAGCACAAACAACATCGGCCACACCGGTCCCTGTTGTTCGGAGTAGCCGCCCAAAAACATCGGCGTGTTGAGTCCGGGATGGACCCACAGCAACGCCACAATGCCGAGCGACATGCTTCCGAATAAAACGTATGTGGAAAGATAGTCGCGCGGTTGCAACAGAAGTTGCACCGGCATGACGGATGCCAGGCCGGCGTAAATCATCAGCACGATGAACCAGAAGGTCAACGGAGCCAGCCCTAAAATCCCGCTTTCGGGCAGGGGAATCGGAAATTTGAATCCGACCGCAATGCTGAGCGCCAACGCCGCGATGCCTAATGCGGACGCGATCGGCAGATTGTAATTCTTTTGGTAAATGGCCCAGCCGAGGAGCATGGACACGGGAATGATGAAGAAGGTGGGAATGACCATCTGCGGTTGGGCGATCAGCGTCTTGGCGGCCACCACACCGAACACGGCGATGACCAGCAACATCGCCAGCACCAGGAATAGCGAGAACACCAGCCGGGCGCGCGTTCCCATGGTGTGCTCGGCGACTTCGGCGATGGAGCTTCCCCGGCTACGGACGGACACCATCAGCGCCAGGTAATCATGCACGGCACCGATGAACACACTGCCGAGAAGAATCCAGAGCAGTGTCAACGCCCAGCCAAAATGATGCATGGCAATGATCGGGCCGATGACCGGGCCGGCACCGGCAATCGATGCAAAGTTATGGCCGAACAACACCTGCGGCTTGCTCGCCACATAATCGGCGCCGTCGCTCTGCACCACCGCCGGGGTTTTGGCACCGGCGTCGGGTTGCACCACCTCGCGGTCGAGACGGCCCGCATAATAGCGATAGCCGACGTAATAAAAAAAGGCGCAGGAAAATATGAGTATGACGGGGGTCAACATGGCGACAGCGACGGATTCCTCCGTCTCCTCTGAAATCCTATTAGCGGAATACCTACTCTATAATACTTTAATAAGTATATCAGGGTCACACGGCAGGCTTCCAGCTTCAAAACAAATCGCCCTGCCGAATCGTTTCCGTCCGGTCGGGTCCGGTCGAAATCAAAACAAATCCCACGCCGAGATGTTTTTCCAGGCCGTCGATGTAACGTTTGGCATTGTCGGGCAACAGATCGAAAGACTGAATGCCGGACGTCCTGGTTTTCCAGCCAGGGTACTCCGTATACACCGGCTCGCAGTTGGCGAGAACCACCGGGTCGGCGGGCAACCCATCCAACTCCGCGCCCTTGTATTTGTAACCGGTACACACCCGGATCGTGTCCAGTTGGTCCAACACATCGACTTTCGTGAGGGTCACCTGATCGATGCCGTTCAGGTCCACCGCGTATTTGCCGACCACCGCGTCGAACCAGCCGCACCGGCGCGGCCGCCCGGTAGTGGCGCCAAACTCGTCGCCTTCCTTGCGCAACAGATCGCCGTCCGCGTCATGAAGCTCGGTGGGAAACGGTCCCTCCCCCACCCGCGTGGTGTAAGCCTTCACCACGCCGATGACCTTGTCGATCTTGTTGGGCGGAATGCCCAGCCCGGTGCAGGCACCGCCCGCCGTCGGGTTGGAAGACGTCACGAACGGGTACGTGCCATGATCCACGTCCAGCATGGTGCCCTGCGCGCCTTCACACAAAATGCGTTTATCGTTTTCGATTTCCCGGTGCAGAATTTTGTGCGTGTTGCCCAAATACTTAACGAACATTTCGCGGTACCCGGCCATTTGGTTAAACAACGCGCCCAACTCCGGCAGGTCCTCGCCGTAAAGGTTTTTCAGCACGTTTTTTTTCTCTTCGTAATGCGCGCCCAAAGACTCGCGCAAACGATTCTCATCAAGAAAATCGCAGGTGCGCAAACCCATGCGGGATATTTTATCCGCGTAGGAAGGCCCGATGCCGCGGCCGGTCGTCCCGATCTTTTTGTCGCCGGATGCGCCCTCTTTTTGCACGTCGGATATCTGGTGGTACGGCAGGATGATATTGGCGCGGTCGCTGATCACCAACTTGCCTTCAAAGTCGAACCCGGCCTGCTCCAGCTTCCGCATCTCCTCCGCCAGCGCGGACGGGTCGATCACCACGCCGTTGCCGATGATGCACAGCTTGTCTTTATGGAAGATGCCGGAGGGAATCAGGTGCAGGATGAATTTGTTGCCATCGAAAACGATGGTGTGACCGGCGTTGTGCCCGCCCTGATAGCGGGCCACCACATCGGCCTGCTCGGTGAGGAGATCGATGATTTTTCCTTTCCCCTCGTCTCCCCACTGCATTCCTACAACCACACAAACGGGCATAGCTCTTCCTTCCCTGCAAATTCGGTAATTCGTCACCGGTGAATCAGTGGACTGTTTTCTGAGGACCAACCGCGTATTATCGGGGGTGCGAGAAACATTGTCAACCGCCCCCTGGCGGTCCGGGCAACGCCCGGAGGAAATTGAAACCTTGAATCCACCCAAGCATTCCAATGGGAGATCGATGTGTTCCCCCTTCTCCGAAGGGGGCTAGGGGGCTTGTTCCTTAGTGTGGAATCTACAGTTTGAAATCCTTCAAATCCTGCCGGATGGCCGTGGCCGGGATTCGCGGCCCGGCATCAATGCCGGGACAAAACCCCGCTGTCAGTTGCCAATCATTTCGGCTCGCCAGGTTTTCTTTCCAGAACGGATAGGTCCGGCACTGCTTGGGCTTGGCTGGGTGAATGCCACAGCCCTGCGGGGTGAGGAACGGACAAGGCAGGTCTTCCTCGACATCCATTTCCCAAGTGCTCCGCCCCCGCGTCAGTTTAAATTCTTTTTTAAACTTTGATTGCGGGATGCCAAGATACTCGGCGGCGTCTTC
>SMVS01000141.1 GCA_004357435.1 Nitrospina sp.
GATTCCCATCCTGGTCAATTTTGAGAATCTGAAGCAACAGCTCCACAAAGACCAAACCTATCACCTGGCCACGGCGAAAAATGATACCAAGCTCGACGGACCCGAAATCGCTGAGGCCATATATCCCCAGCAATGGGGCATGTGAAAACGCCCATCAAAATTTCCAATGAAAACGCCAACCAAAGACTACTACCAAATCCTGGACATTCCTGAAAACGCCGAGCCCGACGAGATCAAAAAAACCTATCGAAGGCTTGCGGTGGAGCATCACCCGGACCGCAACCCAAACGACCCCAAAAGTGAGAATCGATTCAAAGAAATCACCGAGGCCTATGGCGTGTTGATGGACCCGGTCAAACGAAAAGAATACGACCAGTTTAGGTCCGGTCCCTTTTCAGGCAGTCCGAAAGGCCCTCACTTTAATTACAGCCAACAGGAAATTTTTGAAAACATGTTTCGGCAGGCTTTTGGACGGGATATCTTCAACGACCTCAACACAGAATTCAAAAATTCTGGATTCAGATCGGGTCCCGGTTTTTTTGGAACCATTCTGTCCAGTGGAGCGGCCGGAACGCTGGGTCGTTTTATGAGAATGATTCCAGGGCCCATTGGAAAAATTGGCACAGGACTGTGGCTCCTGCAAACAGTGGGAACTTCTCTTTACAACATGAATAAAAAACGGAAAGAGCGTAGAGATGATTCCCAAGATAAATCGAATGGGGAAAAATCTGTCAAAGATTCGACTAAAACCTTTTTTGGAAAATCCGGGGAAAACAAAGATCAAAACCTAAATTTGAATTTTGAAATAACCATCCCTGCCACTGAGGCCATGTCTGGCGTAAAAAAACAAATCGCCTATAAGCTGGGAGACCAGACGGAACGGTTGGTGGTGAGTATACCTCCCGGTTTCCCTTCTGGGAAAAACCTGCGTATCCGGGAAAAAGGCTACCGCAAAGACAACAAGCGGGGAGACCTCATTTTGACAGTCAAGGTCCATACCTGATCTCAGCCCTCGAAAACCAGCGTAAGAATCGCCTCATCTTTCCCCCGTATTTTACCGCTAAAAAGAATGATACGGTCCCTTTTCAAAATGATATATTCTAGAGTGACTCTGAGTACCTGGCCTTAATAATTGTTGCCTTTCAATTCCGAATACCCCGTTCTTGTGATAACTGAAAATGAAATCTTATGGTTCGCATTCTGAGTTAAAAATATGGATTATTACGGCTGTTTTATTTTGGATGACCTCTCCTGAAATAGTCTGGGCTCAAAAAAAATTCCTCAAAGCAGTTCCTGTCGGTGTCGCCCAAGCCGTCGAACTCTCCTCGGAAACCAAAATCAAGTTGCCCGGAACCGTCATGGCATGGTCGACCACGCGGCTGGCGGCAGAGGTGGAGGGCCGGGTTGAAGAATTATTATTCAATGAAGGCGACACCATAAAAAAAGGCGCGCCCCTCGTTAGAATTCGCACCCGGCCTATGCAATTGCAACGCAACATGGCCCTCTTCAAAAAACGTCTGGTCGAGACCCGCTTGGAAGAATTGTTGGCCGGAACACGTTTGGAAACTATTGCAGCGGCGCAATCGTCGGTGGAGCAGGCGGAAGCGCGAGTCCAGCTCGCGGAAAACGAACTCAATCGTATCCAACAACTTTACCAGGACGGCGTCCTCAGCCTGGATGATTTCGACAAGGCGGATGCCGAAGCCGACGAAGCCCGCGCCGGATTGAACGAAAAAGAATCGATCCTGAAGGAGTATCAAGCGGGCCCCCGAATAGAAAAGATAAAACAGGAGCGGGCCAACTTACAAGCGGCCGAAGAACAAATTAAAATAATTGAGGATGATATCAACCGGGCTACCATTCATGCGCCCTACAATGGTTATATCGTTAAAAAGGAAACCGAAGTCGGCGAATGGCTGGAAAAAGGCGACCCCGCAGTCGTGTTGATTGCATCGGGCCCCATCAAAGTGGAAGTGCATATACCGCAATCCCATTTTAATTCTGTAAAATTGAGGTCTTCAGCCCTGATCATTCTTGAAACCTACGGCAACCCACCCACTCAAAAAACTTTCAAGGGAAAAGTGATCGAAAAAATCCGGCTGGGTGATACCTTATCGCGAACCTTTCCGGTCCGTATAAAGGTGAGCCGCCCTGGCGCAGAGTTGGTTCCGGGCATGCTGGTTCGGGTTGAGCTCGCCACATCCAAATCCAAAAATAAAACGTTATACGTTCCCAAGGATGCGCTGGTGCGCACCCCAAAGGAAATTTCGGTTTGGGTGGTGCGTCCAGATAAAGATAAAAGGATGAAAGCCCACAAGATTATAGTTCGTCCCGGAAGTCTGGTTGACAGCATGGTCGCCATCTTTTTTAATAAAAAAAAGATCCAGCCGGGTGAATGGGTAGTGGTCCAGGGAAATGAACGTCTCAAGCCCAAGGCGTTGGTCAATATCATCCATAAAATAGAATAGCGTCTTAAATGAAACTGGTCGAGCAATCACTGAAATATGGGGTCACTGTCGCCGTCGGAGTCATACTGATCCTCATGTTCGGGTTGTTGTCGCTTTTTCGTATTCCCGTACAACTGACTCCGGAAATCAGCCAGCCGGAATTGAGCATTCGAACCTCCTGGCCCGGCTCCAGCCCGGAGGAGGTCGAACGCGAAATCATCGACGAGCAGGAAAAACATCTGAAGTCCATCGTCGGGTTGGTGCAAATGGAAAGCAAAGCCACCACGGGACGCGCTGAAATTTATTTAGAGTTTCAGGTGGGCACAAATCTTCAGGACGCCCTGGTGCGAACTTCCAACGCCCTGCAACAGGTCGCTTCCTACCCCGAAGATGCTGACGAACCGATCATCAAAACGGTCAACGTTTCCGACCGCCCCATCGGCTGGTTTGTGCTTCAGCCGCTTCCCGGCGGAGAAGGCGAAATCAACGTCTACCATTACCGTGAATTTGCCGAGGACCACATCAAAGCCCGGTTCGAGCGAGTTCCGGGAGTCTCCGACAGCTCCGTTTATGGCGGCAGTCCGCTGGAACTTCAGATCATTTTTGATCCGCACGCGCTCGCCGAACGCAACATCAGTATTTTTCAACTGCGTGAAACGCTTCGCCGGCAAAACCGTAACATCAGCGGTGGCGACTTTGATGAGGGCAAACGCCGCTATATCATCCGAACCACCGGAGAGTTTCAAAATCTGGAGGAGGTCGAAAATACCATTTTGAGCTACGAGGGTGGCAGGCCGGTCACCGTCAAGGATGTGGCTCAAGTCCGCTTGCAATATGACGAGTTACGCGATTATGTGCGGCACAACGGCCTGCCGGGCATCGCCATCAACACCAGAAGAGAAATCGGATCGAATATTCTCAAGGTCATGAAGGAGATACAGGCGGTGCAGGCGGACCTCAATGAAAACCTGCTCCATCCGATGGGCCTCCACCTGGTGCAAACGGCAGACAAAACCGAGTACATATCCCGTTCCATTGATATGGTTACGTTCAACCTGATTGTGGGCGGAACGTTCGCCATACTCATTCTGCTGATTTTCCTGCGCAGTTTACGCAGTACGCTGGTTATCTTCATAGCCATCCCCATCAGCGTGATCGGTTCATTCCTCATCATCACCCTGATGGGACGGACTATCAACGTGATCATGCTGGCAGGCATGGCGTTTGCGGTGGGCATGGTGGTGGATGCTTCCATCATCGTTCTTGAAAATATTTACCGTCACCGCCAAATGGGAAAAGATGCCACCACTGCCGCTCTGGATGGAACCCACGAAGTCTGGGGCGCCATTCTGGCCAGCACCTTGACCACCCTGGCGGTGTTCATACCCATCCTATTTATTAAGGAAGAGGTGGGTCAGTTATTTCAGGATATTGCAGTGGCCATCAGTTCCGCGGTCACCCTTGCCATGGTGGTCAGTATCCTGGTGATCCCGCTCCTGGCCAAAAATCTTTTACGCAATAAGGACCTGCGTACCAAACCCAGCGGCATGCTGTTGCCCACTTTTCGGAATTTGTTTGGGTTGGTGCCGCTGGCCCTCCAGTTCAACCGGCTGGTGGTGGCCACATTGAAACTGCTTTTTCGGTCTCGCTGGATTCAAGCTCTGCTGATACTGGCATTGACGGTGATTCCGATTGCGGGTGCCTGGACCATGCTTCCAAAAACCGAATACCTTCCGGAAGGCGACCAGAATGTGATCTTCGGCATGATGATCCCCCCCCAGGGATACAACATCAGCGAGATGCACCGCATCAGCAACAACATGGAGAAAAACTACAGGGCTTACTGGGAAGCCGAGCCGGGCAGTCCGGAGGAAGCAAAACTGGAAGGTCCAGCCGTGCGTAATTTTCTTTTTATCGGGAGCCGCGGTCGCTTGTTCACCATCGTCAAAGCCAAAGATCCTAAACGCGCCAGGGATTTGATTGCCCCACTTGAAAAAGAATTAAAAAAGGTGCCGGGCATGATCGCGATCGCACGTCAGCTTTCCCTGTTTTCAGGCGCCTTCAGCGGATCGCGCGGAATCGAAGTGAACTTCATGGGGCCCGATCTGGTTAAACTGACGGAGATGGCACGCAACTCATTTTTTGAACTCAAAAAACTGATGCCCGGAGTTAAAATTCGCCCAAAACCCGGAATCGAATTGGGGCAACCTCAGATACAAGTGCAACCCCGCTGGCAAGCCATCGCTGAACTGGGCCTGGATGTTTCCGAATTGGGGTATGCCGTCTCGGCAATGGTGGATGGCGTGTACGCCGACGAAGTGTTCCTCGACCCGGACCAAGTCGACGTCCCCTACCTACCGCGTGACGGCATCGATCTGATTCTCAAGAGCCGCGAACAGGATACTATGAAAACGCAGGACATCCCGAGCATGATTCTTTATGCCAGCAACGGGCGGGCCGTGCCGCTGATCCACGTGGCTGAAATGGTGGAAACCGTAAGCTCTGAGATAATTCGGCACTTTGAACGGAAACGATCCGTGACTCTTGAAGTCACTCCGCCGGCAGAAATGTCGCTTGAGGAAGGTATCGATCTGGTCCGCGAAAAAATCATTCAACCGCTCAAAGATGACGGCACCTTGTCCGGTGAATACTCTGTACGCCTGACAGGCAACGCCGACAAACTGGAAAAAACCCGCGACGCCATGGCCGGCAATTTCATAATGGCGATCATCATCACTTACCTGCTCCTGGCAGTATTGTTCCAACATTGGGGTTTTCCGCTGATCATCCTGTTGAGCGTCCCCATGGCGGCGGTCGGCGGCGTGTTAGGGCTGTGGCTCCTCAATCTGTTTATCAACCAACCCCTCGACGTTTTGACCATGCTGGGCTTCATCATCCTGATCGGTGTCGTCGTGAACAACGCCATCCTGATCATATACCAGAGCCTGATACACATTCGACGGGAAGGGATGGCCTACCAGGAAGCCATACTGGAAAGCGTGCGC
>SMVS01000142.1 GCA_004357435.1 Nitrospina sp.
GCTGTGGTTCACGTGCGGCAGAAGGATGGCCAGCCCCATCCTGCGGGCTTCCTCGACATAGCCGCAAGCGTCATAAAACCCGCCACGGTTGGACAAGACGGCGGCCATGAACTCCGCCGGATAATGCGCCCTGAGGTAAGCAGTCTGGTATGAAATAATGGCGAAGGACGCACTGTGCGCCTTACAAAACGCATAGCCGGCGAAGCTCTCGATCTGCCGCCAGATTTCCCCGGCAATTTTTGGCGGGACGCCATTTTGAGAAGCGCCGGACAAAAACCGTTCCCGGTAATTATTCATATCCTCCCAGTCCCGTTTCTTGCTCATGCATTTTCTCAGGCTGTCCGCCTCCCCCAGGCTCATCCCGGCGATGGCATGCGCCACTTTGATCACGTCTTCCTGGTAAATCATGACGCCAAACGTTTCATGCAGAATTTCTTCCAGTCGGGGATGCAGGTAGGTCACCGCCTCCCTGCCGTTGTGACGGTCGATGAAGGCTTTCATCATGCCACTGTCGGCCACGCCAGGGCGGATGATGGAGCTGGCGGCGGTGAGCATTTCAAAGGTGGCGACGCCAAGTTTTTTTAGCAGGTTCCGCATTCCCGGCGACTCAATGTAGAAACACCCGATGGTCTTTCCGGTACGCACCAGCTCGACGGTCTGCTCGTCCTGAGTGGGATCGATCCGGCTGAAATCAATTTGCGTTCCATAATGTTCCGCCACATCGCTGACGGTATCGGCCAGCACCGCCAAACCTTTCTGCGCCAGCAGATCGATCTTGAGCAATCCCATGTCCTCCACCGGGTACATGTCATACTGCGTGACGGCGAACCCTTTCGGGGTTTTTTGTAAGGGTATCCGGTCGGTGATCGGGAAGGGGCAAATCACGATACCACCGCAATGGATAGACACATGGCGGGGGAACCCATGAATCCTTTTTCCCAGCGCGATCATCGTCCGGTACGGCTCGTCTGCCAGTGGCAGGCCGCGGCATTCCGGGATGGTTTCCCGCACTTCCTCCAGGTTGAAGAGATCGGCGGAATGCGGCAGGCGTTTCACCAGGTGATCGATTTCCGGAATGGGAATCCCCATGGCCTTGCCCACTTCGCGGAGCACGGACCGGCCTTTAAGGTGAATGTGCGCGGAGATCAACGCCACATTCTCCCGTCCATACTTTTCGAACACGTAGTCGATCATTTCATCCCGCCGGTTCCAGGGAAAATCAATGTCGATGTCCGGATAATCCTTGCGTTCCGGATTCAGGAACCGCTCGAAATAGAGATTGTGTTTTATCGGGTCCACTGCGGTGATTCCCAGCAGACGGCAGACCAGGCTGTTCGCCGCGGAACCACGGCCTACAGTGGGAATGCCGCGGGCCTTCGATTCGCGGATGATGTCCCAAACGATTAAAAAATATGAAGCAAAATCAAGGTCGTTGATGACCTTCAATTCATAGTTGAGACGGCGCATGACGGTCTGCGAAGGCTTACGATAAAGCCGGTTGATGCCCTGCCGGGCCAGCTTGGAAAGGTATGAAGGAGAATTTTCTCCCGAGGGCAGGTCAAACGGTGGAAATAAAACTTCACCCAGAGGCAAAGAAACGTTACACTGTTCAGCGATTTTACCGGCATGGATGATTGCCTGTGGAATGTCACTGAACAGACGCGCCATCTCGTGTGGCGGTTTCATCCAGGCCTCCTCAGAAACAATCGCACTGGGCGGCGGGCACTCAATCGTTGTGGTGGTCCGGATCGCTGAAAGAAGTTTGTGCACCTGCCAGTCTTTTTGCTGTACGAAGAACACCCGGTTTGTGGCGACAACAGGAATTCCCTTGGATCGCGCAAAGCGGATCATATCCTGAGCCGGCTTCCAACTCGTTGACGGCCATCGGATCAGTTCCCCATAAATGTCCAGGCCGCCACGTTCCCTGGCAATGGCATGAATCATTTTCCTGCAAGACGCCATGATGATGACATGGTTGCTACACTGCTTCAATCGATCCACCAGAGAGAAATTTTTGTGAAGTTGGCGGTCGGTGATGACCCGGCAAACCTCGCCGAAGCCTGCCATATCTTTTGCCAAAATAACCGCACGATCATTTGAGCAGGTTATTTCCGTTCCAAAAATCGGGTGAATCCCAGCGCTTTGAGCCTGCCGGTAAAATTCCACAGCACCATACAGAGCGTTGGTGTCCGTCATTGCCAGAGCCCGGCACTGCGATGCGGCGGCGGCCTGCACCAGGTCGCTCAGCGTATCGGCACCCGCTAATAATGAGTAATGGCTGTGACAATTGAGGTGGACAAACATAGGCGAATAAAAAGCGAAAATTGTGGTCAAAAAAAGGAAGCCAATGAATTTCCCGAGAGAGGTCATTCTAGGGAATCGACGGCAGGGAGTCAAGCGGGACGCTCGTAATTGTGTATCATTTTGAAAAGATTAGACCTCTAGAACCACCATCCGATTGTTGAAAGCCTTTTAATAAAAGAAATTGCCAGAATAACCTAAATATAGGGTACAACCTCCCCGGGCGGACCCTTCCACCAACCTGAGCATCAAGAAATAATGTCCCAAACCACACCCTATCAATCACTCGAACTGCGCCGGGTCGTTCTGGTGTTCATTTATCTTACCATTGCCGTATGGTATTTCTCCTGGCGGCTGGGCACCTTCAACCCGGATGCCCTGACATTTTCCATTTCACTCTACAGTGCCGAGGTCTACGGATTCTTTGCAACCTTGATGCATATTTTCATGACGTGGCGTCTTTCCATTCGCCGACCGCCGCCGGTACCCGAAGGCCAAAGCGTCGACGTGTTCGTCACCACCATAAACGAACCGGTGACCATTCTGCGGCGGACACTGGTAAATGCTATAGGGATGCACTATCCCCATCGGACTTGGTTGCTGGATGACAGCAGGCGGCCCGAAGTGGAAGCCCTGGCGAGGGACCTGGGTTGTAATTATCTGGCACGGGCAGACAACAAGAATGCCAAGGCTGGCAACCTCAACCACGCGCTCGAACACAGCACCGGGGATTTCATTGCCGTGTTCGATGCGGACCACGCCCCCAACAGAAATTTTCTGCTACGGACTCTTGGCTATTTTCAGGACGATACGGTAGCCCTCGTTCAGACGCCGCAGGATTTTTATAATCTCGATTCTTTTCAGCACCACAAGAAAAAAAACAAGGCGCTGGCCTGGCACGAGCAGTCGGTATTCTTCCGGGTCATCCAGCGCGGCAAAGATTATTGGAACGCAGCCTTTTTTTGCGGGAGTTGTGCCGTGATCCGGCGCAGTGCATTGCAAACTATCGGAGGATTTGCCATCGGCACGGTGACCGAAGACCTGCACACTTCGATCAAACTCCACAAACAAGGTTTCCAATCCGTCTATCATGCCGAGTCCCTGGCGTTCGGCCTGGCTCCTGCCAGCGTTGTGTCTTTTCTGAAACAAAGGATCCGTTGGGGGCAGGGGGCCATGCAGGTCTGGCGTCAAGAGGGAGTTTTCTTTTGCCGCGGCCTCACCATGGCCCAGCGAATCAATTACCTGGCCTCGTCCATAACCTACTTCGATGGCTGGCAAAAAGGATTGTTCTACATGACACCGGTGATCGCCCTCACCACTGGCATCATGCCGCTGAATACCATAGGTTCGGAATTTTTTCTCCATTTCATCCCCTATTTTCTGCTGACGTTCTGGGTGTTTGAAGAGGTCAACCGCGGCTACGGACGCTCCATCGTTATCGAGCAGTACAACATGGTTCGGTTTGCCGCCATGGCCTGGTCGACATTGGCCTTTTTCAGAAAAGCCCTGCCCTTTTCGGTAACACCCAAAGGCACCGCCCCTTCGCCACAATCCCTTTTATACATGGCGCCACAGAGAATCATTCTGGTCTTGAACTTCGTGGCAATCTTCGTGGGAGCCGTGCTGTACCACTATGAAATCATGCCGCTGACCAGCCTGCTGGCCTGCACTGTCTGGGCCACGGTGAATTTTCTATTGGCCGCCAGCATGCTTATATTTTCCAAGGTTAAATCGAGTTTCAAGCGTGAGGAATACCGCTTTCCGATACCCCTGCCCGCCAAATTGCTTTTAAACAACGGGACGCCCACTGAAGTCTATGGAATTGTTGATGACATTTCTGCTACCGGCTTCCGTTTTTACGCCTCTTTTCCCGAGACCGTCCAATTGGGTCAAACCATCAAAGGCCAAATATTTTTGCCGGAAGGCCCGGTAGACCTGCACGGGGAGATCAAAGCACTGATACCGGGAACAACGGAAAATGGCAGTTACGTGAAAGCCATCGGCTGTAGCTTTAAATGGGATAACAGGCAGGAGGAAGAAAAGCTGGATCTCTTTCTCTATGGGACCGATGTGGAGCGGCAAATCCATGGCCTTCAGGAAACCATTCTCACTCCCTTCGACCATATAGCGACCGCCGGGTCCAATGGCAACCCGGAACCCCATGTCGACAAGTCGCATTGGGCCGCCATGTTATACTCGCAAAACGGAAATACTAAAAATAAACCGGGGGTTGGCCTGATTTCCATAAGCAACGGATCGGACGGACCCAGGCAGATGCTGGTCTTCACCCCGCTTGAGGAAAACACACCTGTTAAATTGGATATCCATAGTCGCAGTGACGTCTCGGAACTCTCTGGAACGATACACATGAACAAAAAAATGAACACGTCAGCGCTCTCGATCTTTTGCTATGACTTGACTCCCGAGCGTGAGAGTTCTTCGTGAAACACCTCCCACTCATCGGCCCAGCTACCGTGATGGCAATATGGCTCGGATTGTTTGCAACTCCGTCCAGCGTTGTGGCTGGCGAAAAGTTGTTCCTCACCGGAATCGAAGGAGGAAAAAGCGATAACTTCTACACGTTCCTTGGCTTGGTGGCCCCCCTCGGCGATAACAATCTCGGCGATGGCTGGGTGCAAAAATACTGGCTGGATTATCTCGGCTACACCTATAACACCGATCAAAGAATCACAGCTAAGGCTGTCGGAGTGGAAGCAATGCTGGGCTACCAGACATCCGGCCCCACATTCTGGGCTGGAGTCTTCACGGGCCTCCGATACAACAACACCTCGCTTGAGCCTGATGACCCCGGCAATGAAACCAACGGCGAGCATATATGGTTGAAGACCCAATTCGAAGGGGGAACGAATCTGGCGGAAAATTGGAAGACTACTGGTATCGCCAGTTATACCTTTGGGGCAAAAAGTTACTGGCTGAGGACGCGCCTCAAATACAGCCTGAGTAAAGACCTGTTTACCGGTCCCGAAGCTGTCCTTATGGGTGACCCCAATTACCAGGCTTGGCAGTTGGGGTGGTTTGTCACGGGTTTTGAACCGTTGCCGGGTTTAAAACTTGGCGTTAAAGCCAGCGCCAGGATTACCGAAGGAACTGATGACGTGGACGGATTGGTCGGCATTGAACTTGTGAAGGTATTCTGAGAAAGACTTTACGATAACGCATCATTTTTTTCTCTGCCAATCCTTCTAGTGCGCCTCATTCCAGTTTTTCCCCGTCGCCATGTGCACCACCACCGGCACCTTGAGCGGAAACCCTTCCTCCATTTCATGCCGGACCAACGATTTTAATATTTCTTCCTCATTACGCGGATATTCAAAAACCAATTCGTCATGCACTTGCATGATCATTTTCGATTTCAATTTATTCTTCCTGATTTTTTCATGCAAACGGATCATCGCCAGTTTGATGAGGTCGGCGGCACTGCCCTGTACCGGCGAATTGATCGCCACCCGCTCGGCGGCTTCCCGCACCTGACGATTCTTGCTGTTGAGGTCGGGCAGGTAACGCCGCCGGTTCATCAAGGTCGTGGTGTAACCTTTCCGGCGCGCATCCTCAATGGTGCTCTCCATAAAGGTTTTGACGTTTTTATACAAATCAAAATATTGGTCAATAAAAATCTTGGCATCCTTCGGAGAAATTTTCAACTGCCGCGACAACCCGAAGGCACTCAGGCCGTACACGATCCCAAAGTTGACCGCCTTGGCCATGCGCCGCCCTTCTTCATCCACCGCGTCCAGCGCCTGCCCGAAAATTTCGGCGGCGGTGCGGGTGTGGATGTCCTCACCTTTTTTAAACGCCCGCGTCAACGCCGGGTCTTCTGAAAGGTGCGCCAGGATTCGGAGCTCGATCTGCGAATAGTCCGCCGACAGCAATAGAACACCCTCCCCTTCGGCGATGAACGCCTTGCGGATTTCTTTGCCCAGCTCCGAGCGGATGGGAATGTTCTGCAAGTTGGGATCGCTACTGCTCAACCGCCCGGTCGCCGCGACGGTCTGGTTGTAGGACGTGTGCACCCGCCCGGTTTTTTTGTTGACCGCCAGCGGCAGGGCGTCGACATAAGTCGATTTCAACTTGGACAGTTGGCGGAAGCTCAGAATTTTTTCAGGAAGCGCATGTTCATCGGCCAACGCCTCCAGCACGTTCACATCCGTGGAATAACCAGTCTTGGTTTTCTTGATGACGCGCAGTTGCAGTTTCTCGAACAGAATGACCGACAGCTGTTTGGGCGAATTGATGTTGAACGGTTCCCCGGCGAGCGCGTGAATCTCCCCTTCCAGCTTTTTTAAATCCTGGTCAATTTGGCGGGACAACTTAGCGAGATGTTTCACATCGATTTTGACACCCGCCATCTCCATATTCGCCAGCACCTCGATCAGCGGCAGTTCGATTTCCCGGTACAGCGCCGCCGCTTCCGCGTCCAGCAAAGCCCTCAGCGTTTGCGTCAACTGCCAGGTGACGTCGGCATCCTCGGCGGCATACTCCGTGGCTGGCTCGATCGCCACTTCATCGAACCCGATCTGCTTCGCCCCCTTGCCCGCCACTTCATCATAGTGAATGGTCTTGCGCCCCAGGTACTCCATCGCCAAATCGTCCATGTTGTGATTGCGCTTGGACGGATTGAGCACGTAAGACGCCAGCATGGAATCGAACTCGATGCCGGCAAGTTGCACACCTTCACTGGCGAAGACGATCAGATCGTATTTTATATTTTGTCCGCACTTTGTTATCTGCGCGTCTTCCAGCAGAGGTTTTAGTTTCGCCAGCGCTAATTTTTTATCCAACTGCTCCGGCACGCCGAGGTAGTTGTGGGCCACCGGCAGATAGGCCGCCTCGCCCGTCTCGCAAGAAAACGAAATGCCGACCATGGCGGCCTGCATGGGATGCTTGCTGGTGGTTTCCAGATCCACCGCGAACTGGCCCGCCGATTTCAATTTTTTGATCCACCGGTCCAGCGATTTTTCATCCAGCACGGTTTCGTAATGCGTCTCCACCGGTTGCACCGGGGCAGATTTTTCGGGTGCCGTTTCAGTACCCTCGCTCGGCGCGTTCGGCGAAGGCGCCTCGCCCACCGCAGGTGCGCTCTCAAGTTTTTCCAGCAGTCTGGAAAAATCCAGTTGAGTGAACATCTTCTTCAACGCAGTCGGATCGGCCGCCCTCACTTTCAAATCCTCAATCTTGCAATCGAGCGGCACTTGCCGGTCAATCGTCACCAGCTCGCGGCTCAACAAAGCCTGCTCTTTATCCTGCACCAGCTTTTCGTGGAGCTTCTTTTTCTCGACCTCATCGACCCGCTCATACAACTCGGCAATCGAGCTGTACTTCTGGATCAACTCGGTAGCCGTCTTGGGTCCCACCCCCTTCACCCCGGGAATGTTGTCGCTGGCGTCGCCCATCAAGCCCATCACTTCGATCACCTTGTCCGGCAGAACGCCGAACTTTTCCACCACGTCCGGCTCCTCGAAGCGCTTGCCCTTCATCGTGTCCAGCATGTGAACCATGGGGGTGATCAACTGCATCATGTCCTTGTCGCCGCTGACGATGGTCACCGCGAGGCCCGCCGCTTCGCCCTGCCCCGCCAGAGTGCCGATGATGTCGTCCGCCTCGAACCCCGGTTTCCTCAAGCTGACGATGTTGAACGCTTTCACAAGAGGCTCGAAATAAGGAAACTGTTCCGCCAGTTCTTCCGGCGGCGTATCGCGGTTGGCTTTGTATTCGGGAAACATTTTGTGACGGAAGGTTGGCTCTTTGCTGTCGAACACCACCGCCAGGTAATCCGGCGCCTCCTCGCGCACCACCTTGATGAGCATGGTGGTGAACCCATAAAGCGCGTTGGTGGGCAGGCCGTCCGAGTTGGAAAGGGATTGCTTGATGCCGTAAAACGCCCGGAAGATGTACGACGACCCGTCGATCAGGTAAAGTTTTTCTTTTTTGGACATAGGAGGGATTTAACCACAGATGCCTGTCCTGAGCAATGTCGAAGGGGGACCCGTTTCACCACAGATGGACACGGATAAAATAACTCCCCTCCTTTGCAAGGAGGGGCCGAGGGTGGTTGATAGTCCCCCTTCTCCGAAGGAGGTTAGGGGGGACTTATCGGTGTCCATCTGTGTTCATCTGTGGCTAAATCCCCCACCCCTCCTGCATCCTCCCCTTGGTAAGGGGAGGAATATTTTATTCGCCCCGCGCGGAGCGGTCTGTGTTCATCTGTGGCTAATTATGTTAAAATCGTTCGGTGTAAATTTGAAAACCTTTTGAAATTAAAGTCTTTAAACTAATCGAATGCAACCTTTAAAAGCGTCGTCAAAAGCCCAGGAAAAGCGCATCATCGAGGCGGCCCGGCGGGTCCTCAAGATCGAAAGCGATGCGGTATCAGCGTTGATCGACCGCATCGACCAGAATTTCGTCGCAGTGGTGAATTTATTGGACGCCTGCCAGAGCCACATCGTGGTCACGGGCATGGGCAAATCGGGGTTGGTGGGGAGCAAAATTGCCGCCACTTTTTCCAGCATCGGCCTGCCGGCGGTGTTTCTGCACGCGGCGGAAGCGAGCCACGGCGATCTGGGCATCATCGCGCGCGGCGACATCGTACTGATATTGTCAAACAGCGGCGAGACCGAGGAGTTGTTGAAACTTCTGCCGACCTTCAACCGTTTGAAATGCACGTTGATCGCCATGACCGGCAACCCGGACTCAACGTTGGGACGCCGCGCACAATATGTGTTGGATGTCAGCGTCAGCGAGGAAGCCTGCGCGCTTAATATTGTGCCGACCGCCAGCACCACGGCGGCCATCGCCATGGGCGATACGTTGGCACTGGCGTTGCTCGAAAAACGCGGCTTCAAACCGGAGGATTTCGCGCAGTATCATCCCGGCGGCAGTCTCGGACGCAAACTGCTCACCACCATCGGCGACCTGATGCACACCGGCAAGGATGTGCCCATGGTTCCTGAGAGCGCCGACATTTACAGCGTGCTCACTGAGATGAGCGGCAAGAGAATGGGGACCGCCATTGTGGTCGACCGTAAGAACTGCATTCGCGGCATCATCACCGACGGCGATCTGCGGCGGTTGATGGAATCCAAAAAAGATTTTTCTGCGATGAAGGCTGTGGACCTGATGCACGCCGGTCCACGCACCATTGGCTCGGACGACATGGCGACCAAAGCCTTGCAGATGATGGAGGAGTTTTCGATCACCAGCGTCATTGTATCCGACGACGGTAAAAGCATAGAAGGCATCATCCACTTGCACGATCTGCTGAAAGCAGGCATAGCCTGACAGACACAGTCTAATCGGCATCGCCTGATATCCAACCTCCCCCCGAAAGATATTGAATCCGGCGGACAAATAGCTTATCTAATAGGAATATACAAACTGCAAAATCTATTTAACGGAACAAATTTATGACGGGCGACGAAATCAGACAAAAGTTTCTGGCGTTTTTTAAGGAGCGCGGCCACACGGTGGTGGCCAGCGATTCGCTGGTGCCGAGGAACGACCCCACGCTGATGTTCACCAACGCCGGCATGGTCCAGTTCAAAAACGTGTTTCTGGGTCAGGAAAAACGCGACTACACTCGCGCCGTCTCGGTGCAAAAATGCGTGCGCGCCGGCGGCAAGCACAACGATTTGGAAATGGTCGGGCGCACCGCGCGCCACCACACCTTCTTCGAAATGCTCGGCAACTTTTCGTTCGGCGACTATTTCAAAAAGGAAGCCATCCAATACGCCTGGGAGTTTCTCACCGAAACCGTAAAACTCCCCAGGGACAAGCTGTACGTCTCCGTCTTTAAAGACGACGAAGACGCCTACGCCCTCTGGAAAAACGACATCGGCTTGAGTGAAGACCGGATTTTCCGGTTGGGAGAAGCAGACAATTTCTGGGCCATGGGGCCCACCGGCCCGTGCGGTCCCTGTTCGGAAATCTACATCGACCAGGGCGAAGCATTGGGATGCGGCAAGCCGACCTGCACCGTCGGGTGCGACTGCGACCGCTACCTCGAAATCTGGAACCTGGTGTTCATGCAATACGACCGCGACGACGCGGGCAAGATGCACCCGCTCCCCAAACCCTGCATCGACACCGGCATGGGGTTGGAGCGCCTGGTGGCCGTCCTGCAACACCAGCCCAGCAACTACGCCTGCGACCTGTTGATGAGTATCATCGAACACGTCAGCAAGATCACCGGCAAACCGCACGATCAAAATGCGGAAACGGATGTCTCACTCCGCGTGATCGCCGATCACGCGCGCGCCGTCACGTTCCTCATCAACGACGGCGTTCTGCCTTCCAACGAAGGCCGCGGCTATGTACTGCGCAGAATCCTGCGCCGCGCCCTGCGCCACGGCATACTGCTCAATCAGAAGGAACCGTTTTTCCACGAGATCACCGACGACGTTATTGCGAAATTTCAGACGGTGTACCCCGACCTGGCCGACAACCGCGATTTCATCCAAAACGTGGTGGTCAATGAAGAGGAAAATTTCAACAACACCCTCACCTTCGGCACCCAGCGCCTCAATGAGATATTAGAGAAGATGCAAAAGGGCCAGCAGACCGTGATTCCCGGGAAGGAAATTTTCAAACTGTACGATACGTTCGGGTTCCCCGTGGACCTGGTGGAGGAAACCGCGAAGGACACGCACTTCACGCTGGACATGGAGGGCTTCAACAAAGCCATGCAGGAACAAAAAGAAAAAGCCGCGGCCTCGTGGAAAGGGTCCGGCGAAAGCGAAGTCGCGCCGGTGTACAACCAGGTGCTCCAGGAAAGCGGCGCGACCGTATTCAAAGGTTACAGTGACCTTCAAGGCCAAGGCAAAGTTTTAACCCTGCTCAAAAATAATCAGCCGGTGTCTGCGCTCAACGAGGGCGATAAAGGGGTGGTGGTGCTGGATCAAACTCCGTTTTACGGCGAGTCCGGCGGGCAGGTGGGCGACACCGGCCGCGGGCACAACGATCACGTTCAATTGCAGGTACTGAAGGCCGCCAAACCGGTCGCCAACCTGGTGGCGCATCACGTAAAAATTCTGCGCGGGCCGCTTAAAAAAGGGGACCGCCTGACGCTGGAAGTCGATCCGCAAATCCGCAACGCGACCGCGCTCAACCATTCCGCCACCCACTTACTGCATGCCGCCTTGAAGGAAGTGCTGGGCAACCACGTCAAACAGGCCGGGTCATTGGTCGCGCCCGACCGCCTGCGATTCGACTACACGCACTTCTCGCCGCTCAGCGACCGCGATAAAGAACGGCTGGAATCACTGGTCAACGATAAAATCCGCGAGAACATCCCCGTGGAAACACGGGAGTTGCCCATCGAGGAGGCATTGCAGGAAGGCGCCATGGCGCTGTTCGGCGAAAAGTACGGCGACTCGGTGCGGGTCGTCTCGGTCTCCGGATTCAGCAAAGAGTTGTGCGGCGGCACCCATGTGACCGCCACCGGCGATATTGGATTTTTCAAAATCACTGCGGAAGGCGGCATCGCCTCCGGTGTGCGGCGCATCGAAGCGGTGACCGGGCCGAAAGCCTACCAGCGGGTGCAAACGGAGTTCAACCGCATGGCGCAGATACGCGCCTTGCTGAAAGCTCAGCCGGATGAAGAAATCAACCGGGTGAAGAAACTCGTGGAAAAGAATAAGGCAATGGAAAAAGAAATCTCCGCTCTCAAGGAAAAATTAGTGAGCGGCAAAGGCGGGGCGGACCTGGCGGCGGACACACAAACCATTGACGGAGTGACCGTGCTGATCAAAAAGCTGGAAGGCGTCGATGTCAAAACCCTGCGCACCTTCATCGACAACGCCAAAAATCAAATGAAGTCGGGGATCGTGGTGGCGGGCGCGGCGGAAAACGGCAAAGTGATTCTGGCGGCGGGCGTTACCAAAGATTTAACCGACCGCTATCACGCTGGCAACCTGCTCAAGGGAGTGGCGGCGATTGTCGGCGGCAAGGGCGGCGGCCGGCCCGACATGGCGCAAGCCGGCGGCACCCAGCCCGAAAAACTCGAAGAAGCTCTGCAAGCCGTCCCCGCCCTGCTCAAAAATTGACCTAAAAAACCCAAATAACCGTTGCCATCCATGAGTGCCTCCTATAATCTTGGAGGCATTCCATAAGCTTTGCCGACCCAGCATCCGCATCCGGTTGGGACCGCCTACACAAAGGATTTTTGATGAAGCAAAAGATGAAGCAAAAGATGAAGCACAAGAAGAAAGAAGAACTCGATGGGAAATGGAAAAAAGTCGCGACCCAGGCTGTCACTCAGGACGACTTTAAATGGAAACTGAAGGAAAACCCGATAGAAGAGTTGAAAAAGTTTGACCTCCACGTTCCGGAAGGCGTGGAAGTAAAAATCGGAACGGGAGGGATATTCACTCTAGTGCCTCCACCGGACGTTTCCGATGAGATCACCGACGAAATTCAGTGGTGGCGCTGGCGGTTGGACATGATCGCGGAGTTTGGCCGAGCGGAAAAAGAAGCTGGCGTAAATCTTACCGCACCCGAATCCGAAGAGGGCGTATAAAATTCCATTGCCAGACAAAAAAATCACGCGCCCGTAGCTCAGCTGGATAGAGTGGCGGATTCCGGTTCCGTAGGTCGGAGGTTCGAATCCTCTCGGGCGTACCATTTAGGAAAAGGGTTTATGGGATTCTCCTATAAACCCTTTTTCTTTGTGTAGGCATGAAGAAGAAGTGCCCGACCTGCCGAACGGAGTGTGATCTGTCTGCGACAATATGCGACTGCTGTGACTATGAGTTTCCCCACAGAGGAAGTTCTCAGTTTAAGTCTTGTGCTATCTGCGGAGCATTAAACCCCAGTGGCGCCACAAGCTGTCACGCATGTGGAACCTCATTCGGTATATGTTTTTCGCTGACCCTAGATGAGGCTCTTCGGACCGGTGCCATTGTCCGTGGCATGGACATCGAAGAAATTGATGTGAAAGAAGGTGAGCGAATCGCACAACCGGTTCGTGATAAAGTTCTCATGTCTGGCGACAGCACCCTTGTTCGGATTATCAGGACATTGCCTGACGAGAGTTTCGCCCGCCTCAAGGATATTCTCTCGTCATCAAATTGATGTCGTGATAAAGATCAAAGCGAGCACAGGGGGTTTAATTTTTACTGCTTTCTTGGCTTGCGCGGTTCTCAGGGCCAATATATATCCGCTATATGGCCACTTTCATTCACCACAGATGGCCGAAATGTTTTGAGAGCGTTACACTTAATTAGAAAGCTGTTACTAATATAGAGGCTAGATCAGTTCCAGATAAAATTTTTCAGTTATTAAAAGGAAAGATCGTTATGGCTCAACAAAGCAAGAAAATTAAATGTCCAAACTGCGAACAAGAAATTGATGTAAATGACATCCTGTATCAACAAGTAGATGAGGAGATAAGGAAAAAATATAGAGATGAGCTAAAAAATGAAAAAAATAAATACCAGAGGCAATTAGATTCATTAAGCGAAGAGAAGGAACAGTTTAAAAAGGAAAAAGAACAGCAAAACCAGAAGGTAGCAGAAGCCATCAAGAAAGGGATAAAAAACGAAGAAAAACAACTTCGAATGAAAATAAAAACTGAGATTCAAGAAGAACAATCGGATATGGTTAAAATTCTAAAAGAGGACCTGTCTGAGAAATCCTCACAATTAAAAGAATTTAACAAGGCGAAATCGACAATAGAGCGATTAAAGAGAGAAAAAGATGAACTAAGAGACTCGATTGAGGCAGAATCTCAAAAAAAATTTAGTGAAATAATTGTAAAAGAAAAGGAAAGAATACGTAAAAATGAGGAAGAAAAATCACAGCTGAAGCTATTAGAAAAAGAAAATCTTATTGAACAACTGAGTACTAAACTTAAAGAGGCCCAAAGAAAAGTAGATCAAGGTTCTATGCAGGTACAAGGTGAGGTTCTGGAACTTGCCATTGAAGGATGGCTTAGGGACAAATTTCCGTTAGATAATATTGAAGAAATAAAAAAGGGAGCCAAAGGTGCCGATATTTTGCAAATAGTTAACACAAGGGACAAGCAAAATTGCGGAACGATATATTACGAAAGTAAAAGAACCAAGGGGTTTCAGCCGGCATGGATAGAGAAATTTAAGAATGATATTAGAGAGAAAAAAGCATCTATTGGGGTCTTGATTACAGAAACAATGCCTGCCGATATGGAAAGAATGGGATTAAGGGATGGTGTTTGGATTTGTACTTTTGAGGAATTCAAAGGCCTATGTTTGGTCCTAAGGCAATCAATAATTCAGGTAAGCAATGCAATCACAGCTCAAGAAAATAAAGGTGAAAAAACGGTCATGCTTTATAACTTTCTTACCGGAATGGAATTTCATCAACAAGTAGAAGGAGTTGTTGAGGGCTTTACACAAATGCGTTCAGATCTTGATTCGGAAAAACGAGCCGTGATGGGAAATTGGAAGAAAAGGGAAAAGCAGATTGAGAAGGTAGTATTGAATACTATCAACATGTATAGCTCTATCAGGGGAATTGCGGGAAATGCTGTACAGTCTGTACCACTACTCGAAATGTTTCCAGGGGAAGATGAAGGGGGAAATACCGAATAGGGCTAATATGTAGTAGTTAGGATTTGATCGTGCAGTTTGTGATGATGTAAAATGAATCGTTGAGTAATTGGGTGGAAGTTAGGCTTAACCTGTGGTCAAGAAGATGTTTGACCACTTTACAATTGGCTATGTGCTTACCTGACCATGGACTAATTCCAATAACAGATCTTGAGCTTTAATTAGGTTATCGTAAAGCTGCCCAGCATCACTATTTGCCTCTCTTGAAACGTTATCATAATCTGATTAAACTTTATTAAATCCGCAGGCGATATAAATGGGCCCCGCCCATTTGGAAGAGGTTCCTTGAGACACTACTGGTTAAAATATTTCGATTATTTTCTTGATATAAAGAGGAAAGAATACGATCGCCGTCCCTTCACCCCCTATCCTCATTACCTCCAATCCTTTTTCTCTTCACAGGGCGGGAAATTGTGCGCTGATCCGGAAATTGCCAGCCGGGTTCCAAGCGTGTTGGAGGGGTTGCAGCGTTTTTTAACCGAACTCGGTGATTCGCCGGGACCGATACCTCTAGATGAATATCGAAATAAAAAAAATCAGTTCATCCAGGAAAATTGCGGGGGCAATGAAATTTTGTATGCGGTCGCCTGGAATGAAGCGGTTCCCAACCCTGAGTTCCGTCGGTTGGTCTTCCAGGCGAAAATTGGGCGAGGTTATGAAAAACCACGCAAGCGCTCCAGAGTGCTTGTCGATCGACACAGTGTTTTCCCCGGCTTGCTGGAAAAGAAAATCGTAGTCGATTTGCCCAACAATAAATTGCTTTTTCTCCCGGAAAACCTGGAAGGCAGAACCATTCTTTCCGTTCTGCGGCACGGGGCATCGAAAGGAAACTCGGCGGGTTACAAAATCGGCTCTCTGTACCGCAATTATTTATCGCGGCCCCGGGGTTTTGACCGGGCAAAACGGGTCGGGGGAGAATTCGGCAAGATGATTCGTCACGCCAAGTTGGCGGTGGAGCTGAAAACCTCGGTCGCTTATCTTAAAACCCAGAATCAGCCCGTTTATGTCAGCCGATCCCCCAATACCAGGCAACTGGCCGGAGTCATCCGTTCCGTGTTGCAAAACCAGGGCGGGTACCGGGATCGGAGTCCCATGGTTTATCACGATTCGCTGGATTCCCAAAGTTTTGGCCTCCTGACGGGCGAATCCAAGGAACAGGAACTGAGGCAATTGTGCCGGTGTTTTAAACTGTCGGAACAGGATGCCAAAAAGGTTCTGAAAGATCCTCTTTTTTGCTATCCCGGAGGAGAAACCTTTTATGAAAATTATCTTTCTACAATACAGGGAGTCCACGACATTGCCGAAACCCACCTAGGCTCGCACGTTTCCCTGTTCACACATTCCAGTATGATGAGAGCCTTGATGATTTACCTGGACATGCGTCCGTTTGTGGAAGCGTACAACGAATATATGACCTACCAGGAGGGGCAGGATAACGTCATCCTTCTGATTTACGAAGAAGGGACGTTCAGCAGTTACTCCTGTGCCGTTGGCCTCTCCAAGGAAGAGCAACAGGCCCGTGAACAAGAGGAGAAGGAAAGAAAAGACGAGGAAGACCACTTGCGCAGCATCATTGAGATCTCGCGTTCCGAAGTCAACCGGATTGCCCTGATCACCTCGGGAGGGGACTCGCCGGGGATGAACGCCGTCTTGAAAAGTTTTATAGAAAAATGCCTGTCGTTGGGGGTGAAGCCTTATATTTTTAAGAAGGGTATCGAAGGCGTGTTTAAAAATGACGGCCAAGAATATACCGAAGAGGCCCAGAGACGGTTGCTGGCGTCACCCGGAAGCGTGATTCAATGCAACAAGCGCTTTCGGATCATCGAGCAGGAAGGGGCGGAATATGAAGCCATCAGAAACCTCAGAAAAAATAAATGCGATGCCTTGATCATTCTCGGTGGGGATGGATCGGTCCGGTTGAGCAATAAACTGTTCCGGGCCGGGTATCCAGTGGTCGCCCTACCCGGAACCGTTGACAACGACCTGCCAGTGTATTGCCTGGGTTTTGATTCGGCCCTGAACGCTACCATCGGACTTATCCAAATGCTGGAATGGACCAGCCGGTCCATGGAACGGGTGCATTTAGCTGAAGTCTATGGCGCCGGGTCCGGACATTTCGCCCTTTCACTGGCGCATGCGGTTAATCCCCAAGCCGTCCTGGTGAATGAGATGAAAGAGATCGGAATCAATATAGATGAGTTCATCGATAATTATTTATTAGATAAGCTGACTCTCAGTCTCAAAATGCCGGACAAAAGCCATATCGTGATTGTCAGTGAAATGGTAAAGCACGGTTACATGATCGATCCCAAAGGAGGGGTTAGCGGCTTGAGTAAAGCCCTGGAGTCGAAACTGCGCAAAAGGGGATTGGAGGTAGAAGTCCGGGAAAGTATATTCGCTCATTTACAAAGAGGGGCTCCTGTGGGACGGTTGGACCGGGAATATGGACAGGATCTGGGACGCGAAGCGGTACTTCGAATTAAAACCGATATTGGAAAATTTGCCGGAAAATTATTGGGAAAGGAGTACCCCAGCAGTGACCTGTGGGTCGCCTTCTCCTTCAACAATTTGCCCAAACGGCAATTTCGCTGGGATATATATAATGAGATCAATAAACCCCTTGTCAAAAAATGGAACGAAAGTGATCCGCCTTCTTGAGTTGTTCCACTTTTTATGTTGAAGTTGCTTCCCTGCCGCACACGCAAGATGCCGGGCAAGGCCCGGAGCAAACCGGCTAATTGATATGAAAGGGTTTAGTCGAAATATTTAGGCCAATTTCAATCAAGGCTTGGATGCTGTACATATTGGAAAGGACGATCCGCTCAAGCGGGACTTCCTCGCGGTTACCGCCGTTCTTCTTCTCCGCCATCAGATGACTCCTTTATTTCTGGAACCTCAATCAAGGCACTATTTTTATTAACACTCCACGCGGAAATCTGGTTGGCGGAAAACATAGTAATTGCCATCGCACATATAAACAGTAGTGAAAAATTAAGCACTGACAGGTCAAATAACATAGCGGTATACAAAGGCAATAACACAGCTGGCACTGCAAGAAACCCTCCAAAAACAACTTGAATTAAGATATTCAAAAAGGGTTTATTAAGAAAACGAAACTTTTGCCATTGGAGTTTGAATAAAACCTTGCAAGAAGGGCATTTTACCTTGTTGGTGCCCGATAAATCCCTCCACACACACCATCTAAAATATCCTGCCGCATGATCACATTTAGGACATGAAATTTTTTCTGTCATCGGGTGACCTCCTTTTTATCGGTGAAACATCAATAAAGATTTCTTTCTCGAACCCACACCCCAGGCAATAATAGCTTCGATAATATCACCTGCTTTTCTTCGCCAATTCATAAAACACTCCAGCCTCTTTAATCATCCGAGCTAGTATCTCGTCATCCATATCATCTGGAGGTATATCCTTCGGGTTCAGGCAAACGCCTTTATATTCACCTTGCTCGGTTTTAAACAGCTTGAAGGTGATGCCATTGATGCTCGTAGCAGTCTGTTGTTCTAAATTTATTTCGTAGGAACCCATATTTATTTAGCCATTCTTTGCGGCGCATATTGGGCAGGTTGTTTGGCTAAGGAAGTTGATTGGTCAATACTTTTTGTGCCGGATCTTGCCGATAGAAATCATGTAAAACCTGATAAAGTTTTAGATGATAGTGTTTCATGTTTTCGGGTTTACTAAAAAAATATTCAGTCACCACCGCGAAAAATTCAGTTTCATTCGTTGCTGCATAACTGTCAAAAAAAGTAGGCTTGCCGTGTTTTACCTTGTCACATAGTTCTAGATACTCTTTGGAACATACTTCACTCCACCGCTGATATTCC
>SMVS01000143.1 GCA_004357435.1 Nitrospina sp.
ACGCCTGTTTCTCGAAAAGAATCTGAGAAAAGCCCTGGATAAAAATGAATTCGAACTGCATTACCAGCCCAAATTTGATTTAAAAACCGAACGAATTTCAGGAATAGAAACCCTGTTGCGCTGGACCAATCCGGAGCTTGGGAAAGTAAGTCCGACCCAATTCATCCCCGTGGCCGAGGAAACGCGGTTGATCATACCGATTGGGCAATGGGTACTGGACACCGCCTGCAACCAGGCTAAAGCCTGGAAAGAACAAGGCCTGCCTCCTATTCCTATATCCGTCAACCTTTCGGTGGTCCAATTCAACCATCCCCTGCTGGTTTCTGATATCAAAAAAGTTCTGGACCAAACCGGGATTGAGCCGAAATTTTTGGAACTGGAAGTCACCGAATCCATTCTCATGAAGGACACCGCCCTGGCGGTTTCCACCCTCGAAAAATTGAGTGCTCTCGGCATCAAAATCTCGATCGACGATTTCGGCACTGGGTTTTCATCCCTCAACTATTTAAAAGATCTGCCCATTGATTTTCTGAAAATCGACCAGACCTTCATCAAGGATTTTGCAGAGCCCACCAGCGCGGCCATAACAAAAACCATTGTGACTCTGGCGCAAAGTTTGGGGATGAAAACTGTTGCGGAAGGGGTGGAAACAGAAGCACAAAAAGAGTTCTTGAAAGAGTTGCAATGCGACGAGGCTCAGGGGTATCTGTTCAGCAAACCGCTACCGGCAAAACAGGCCACCAAATTTCTCAAGGAAGGAAAGATTCTTTAGTCGGGGAGTGTTGTTTTCAGGAATTCAGTTTTTTGAGTAAAAGGTCCCAGTTCGTATCGTCCACTTCCTTACCCGTGATGGGCCCCATATCCCCAAACCTCTCCCGCTCTTCCCAGGTCAATTCCAAATCTTCCATCAACGAGATCAAATCTTCATCCAGATAATTTTCATCCTGGAAAGGATCTACCGGTCCATCGGATTCATCCGTTTCTTGATCACGCGGCAGAAGATCCGGAGCCTGCACCAGCCCTTTGAACAAATCATCAAAGTCCTGCGTCACCTCTTCCCCGGTCGGATTGAAATGATTGACGGAAACCAGATACTCCCGGTAAAGGTTGTAGTGGGTGAATCGATAGGAACTGATACGGTTGGCCTGAATAAAATCGTCGGAAGCCAGTCGAAACTGGCTTTCCTTCAAATAAATTCGTCCGCGATACACGCGGGCCAGAAAATGGTTGGGACTCAGGCTCAGCACCATATTTAAATTGAGCAGGCCCACGGGTATATTACGTTTTTCTATGGACTTGATCGCCTGATCAAAATGCTTGCGCACTTCCGGCTGAAGGTTTTCCTTCAAAATACACAAGGGTTCCAAGGCCGGGAAAAAAAATTTCCCCAGCCTGAAACGCGTGATTTTGCACCACTGTCTGAAACGCGTCATGAGTCCACCGAACACCTCCAACCAGCATGGATGAAGGCAGATTTCGGGCACAAGAAACCCGTATTTGTTGCTACTAGGATGGACCCATTCTAACTGAACAACCAAGGACCGTCAAATGGAAATCCTTTTTATGTCATAAATGTCCAAGGGATTTTTAACCTCGATGCCATGCAGGAAAACCCCAGACCGGAATATCCAATGATCATTGTGGTCGGCAGAAAATCGTTTTTGGGTCAATCACGGATCGGCAAATGCTCTGAAAATGGCTCGATTGAATAAATTATCCGCAATATTTACAGTTTCTCCAACGGCAACCGTTTATACTTTTTAAATGGTCAAGAGATTGTTTAATAATGCCCTATCGTTTATCGAGCGGTTATCCCTGCAGAACGCATGGATCGATCTGCGCCTTTACTGTGTCACCCGTGAGTGGCGATGGGTCTATTTCCCAATTCCGTTCCTTATCGTGCTGGCAGGCATGGTTTTTTTGGTTCGCGACAACCTCAGTCAGAAGAAAATATCCCGAGACCTGAAGTGCTTGACCCAGAACATTTATCACGAAGCCCGGGGCGAGCCGGAGGCCGGAAAAGTGGCGGTGGCTTTGGTGACGATGAACCGGGTCCGCTCCCAGCGGTTTCCCAACACGATTTGCGAAGTGGTTTTTGAGCAACGGTGGGATGCCATCCGGCGCCGATATGTCGGAGCCTTCTCCTGGACGGAGTTGGAATTAAAGCGGCCGTTACAGGCCAAAGACTGGCAGAAAGCCTGGCGCGTGGCGGAAACCGTTTATAACGGACGGCAAACTCTGCAACTGGACGGCGTCCTGTTTTATCACGCCAAACATATCAAACCCAGCTGGGCCCGTACTCTGAAACCCGTCAAAAAAATCGGCCACCATATATTCTATAAATAGCGGCCTGCCAATTTTAGATTTTACGGACCGGAATTAAAAAATGGTCAACGGTGGGCAAACAACTGGCGTCCCCAGCGGGATTCGAACCCGCGTCGCCGGCGTGAAAGGCCGGTGTCCTGGGCCAGGCTAGACGATGGGGACTTGTGAGTTTGTCAATGCTTGTGATCTGGGAAAAAAGAATGGTGAGCCGCGAAGGGCTCGAACCTTCGACCCACGCCTTAAAAGGGCGTTGCTCTACCACCTGAGCTAGCGGCCCATTCTTAAGAAGTTTTAGTGAATATCAGACTGAGTGTACCATGTCAATTGATTTTATTTGGCTTGATTTTACCAGGCCCCCTCCATACAATAAAAATCCAAGCCAACCTGCATGAAACAAGGCCCATTTTGGAAAAATCAGAACATATTTGGATGGATGGCAAGCTGGTGCCCTGGCACGAAGCCAACGTCCACGTCTTGACCCACACGCTCCACTACGGCTACGGCGCCTTTGAAGGCATCCGTTGTTACCGCACCGGCAAAAAGGAATCCGCCATTTTCCGCCTGCCGGAACACGTCCAGCGGCTGTTCAACTCCGCCAAAATTCTGGACATCGAAATTCCCTTTACACCGGCTGAGATCACCCGCGCCATTCTCAAGGTGGTGGCCGTCAACAAGCTGGAGGAATGCTACATCCGCCCGCTGGTTTTTCTGGGCGACAACAAGATGGGCCTCAACCCGGAAGGCGTCAACGTCCGCGTCGCCATCGCCGCCTGGCCCTGGGGCACTTATCTGGGCGACGACGGGCTCAACCAAGGCATCCGCGTCCGTGTCTCCTCTTTCACCCGGCACCATGTCAACATCACCATGACCAAGGCCAAAGTCTGCGGCTATTACGTCAATTCCATTTTCGCCAAGGCGGAAGCGGTGCGCGACGGCTACGACGAAGCCATCCTGCTCGACGCCAACGGTTACGTCTCCGAAGGCTCCGGCGAGAATATATTTCTGTTATCCGGGGACCGACTTTTGACCCCGCCGCTGTTCCAAAGCTGTCTGGATGGCATCACCCGCGACGCCGTGTTCGAGATTTGCAAGCATTTGAAAATCGAACTGGCAGAAGCCACCATCACGCGAGACGAACTTTACCTGGCCGATGAGATATTCCTCACCGGCACCGCCGCCGAGATCACCCCCATCCGCGAAGTCGACCACCGCACGATCGGCAACGGCAAAAAAGGCAAGGTCACCGCCAAAATTCAAAAGACCTTCTTCGACATCGTCGCCGGCAAATTCCCCAAATTTAAAAAATGGCTCACCAACGTATCCCTGTAAAGCGAGACGCTTAGCGGGGGCGACAAACAGCCAGCCTCTGGGAATAATGCCCAATACCTGTTGAGTGCCTATCCGAACTTGGATAATTTGCCTCCAGACGCAGTCTGGCGAGTGCAAGCAGATTAGGATCCATTTTCCTCCAGGCGTAGCCTGGCCGGGGGAAAAGGCTTGCGCTTGGCATCATTTTGCCTCAAAATGCATCAAAATAGTGTTTTACGGATTTCCCATCGGACTTTGCGGTTTTATTTATCAGAATGGAAGGCCTTCCTGTGTGGCCTGAACTCTGGGAAGCCCACCTGGAGGTCCATCAAACACGTTAAATTCCATGGAGTTGGAATCAATGCCAATTTACGAATACGAATGTCAAAAATGCGGAACGGCTTTCGAGTTGATGCAATCCATCAACGCCCGGCCTCCAAAGTCCTGCGTCGATGAAAAATGCAAGGGCAAGCCGCGCCGGCTGGTGTCGCGTGGCGGTTTCATATTAAAAGGCACCGGTTGGTACGCCACCGATTATCCGACCGAGTCCCGCAAGAAAGGTTGGGAACAGGAAAACGGCAAGACCAAGGAAGCCCCGGCGGAAGGCGGAAAATCTGCCACTACCGCCGAGGCCGCGGAGGCGCCGTCCACCCCCGCGTCTTCGAAAGAGAGCTCCCTCACCAAAGCTCAAAACAAAAATCCTTATACGGGAGGCTCCAAAAAGTCGAAAAAAGCCGCCAAGGCTTCCCAGTAAGAGCCACACCATGGCCGACGACAATCTGTTTTACCGAAATATATTTGCTTCGATTCTGGATGGCATGATTGTGGTTTCCGGGGAAAGGAAAATGATTCAAGTCAATCCGGCGGCGGAAGAAATGTTTCAGCAATCCCGCGAAAGCTTTTTGCATAAATCCTGCCTGGAGTTGTTTGCCGATTCATCGGAGATTGAGAATAAAATTGGCGACACCTTGGCCGGGGGCGCTTCGTTTCACGATATCGAATGCCGTGGGATTCGCAAATCCGGCACCGTCACTTTTCCGCTCAGCCTGTCCATCTCGCCCTTTATGAATGAGGACAACGAAGTGCAGGGAGCGGTTCTGCACACGCGGGACAAAAGTTTCATTCTGGATTTGGAAGAGACCGCGCGCCAATCCGACCAGATATCCAGCCTCGGCATTTTATCGCTCGGCATGGCGCATGAGATCAAAAATCCTCTGGTGGCCATTTCCGGATCGGCGCAATTACTGCGGAAACGCCTCCCAGAGGAACATCATGAGTTTCTTGACGTGGTGATCAAGGAAGCGGACCGGATCAACCGCATGATGGATCGCATGCTGGACTTCGCCCGCCCCGTAGATCCAAAAAAGCAATCCATCAACATCCATCAATTGATCGAGGAGATATTGGTCCTTGAGAAAAAATCAGGCCGTATTCAGTTTATTCAAAACTACGACCCCAGTTTGCCGCCCATCGAAGGCAACGAAGATCGACTGAAGCAGGTTTTTTTGAATCTCATCCGTAACGCCGTGGAGGCCATGCCGGAGGGTGGCATCATACAAATCGTCACCCGCATTCATTCCAACTACACCGTTAAAACTTTACAAAATCTGGTTTCAAAACAAGGCATCGTGGTTGAAATCATCGATTCCGGGATCGGCATCAACGAAGCCACCATGAAAAATCTGTTCACCCCGTTCCACACCACCAAAAGCAAAGGCAGTGGATTGGGTCTGCCCATATCGCTGAAAATCGTGGAAGACCACCGCGGCAAAATCAAAGTGATTTCAAAGCCAAACCAGGGAACCACCGTTCAGGTGTTTCTGCCGGTGGGCTGAGGATGATTATGAAACCCGACATTTCCAATAAAATTCTGGTCGTCGACGACGAAGAAAACATCCGGTGGCTGTTCAGCAAGGCGCTGGAAAAAACAGGGTACACGGTACACACCGTCGCCAATGCCGAGGCCGCGCTGGAAAAACTCCAACACCACGACTACCTGTTGATCTTTACCGATATTTTCATGGAGGGCATGAGCGGACTCGACCTTCTTCAAAAAATAAAGGAACAACGTCGCGATTCCTACGTGGTGATCATGACCGCGCAGGACACGATGAACAACACGATCGAGGCCATGCGCCAGGGCGCTTACGATTACATCAGCAAACCGTTCGACCTGGATGACATTTTCCAATTGATCGAACGGGTGAAAAAAAGCGCCGAGGCATTGCCGCCCGTGGTCGATACCGCATCGGTGGCAGAGGATTTTTCCGTGGGCGCTATCATCGGAAAAAGCAAAAAGATGCAGGACATTTTCAAAACCATCGGCAAGGCGGCGAGGACTCCCCTGCCGGTTCTGATCACCGGAGAAAGTGGCACCGGCAAAGAAATGGTTGCCCGCGCTCTGCATTTTTATTCCAACCGGGCCAACGAGCCTTTTATATTCATCAACTGCGCCGCCATTTCGCGCGATCTCTTGGAGTCGGAGTTGTTCGGCCACGAGAAAGGCGCCTTCACCGGAGCCGTTGAAACCAAGTCCGGCAAGTTTGAACTGGCTCACCGGGGCACTCTGGTGCTCGACGAAATCGGCGACATGGAGTTGGCGCTCCAGGCCAAGATTCTGCGGGTTTTGCAAAACAAGGAGTTTTATCGGGTCGGCGGCAAAGCGGTCATTCAGGTGGATGTGCGGGTGGTCGCGGCCACCAACCAAAACCTGCAAGACCTCATGACCCACAATCGGTTCCGCCAGGACCTGTACCACCGGCTCAATGTCATCCACATTCATTTGCCGCCGTTGCGCGAGCGGGTGGATGACATCGCTCTGCTGGCCGATTTTTTCCTCAAAAAATTTTCGGGCGATCTTGCTCAGGGGCCGGCCCACCTGTCCCCCGAAGTGCAACAGATTTTGAAAAATTATTCATGGCCCGGCAACATCCGCGAACTGGAAAATCTGATCAAGCGCACGCTGGTGCTGGCGGGCCGCGGACCCATTTTTCCGGAACACTTGCCGCCGGAGTTGATTCAGACTGCCGGGTCCAACCCCGCTGTTTCCTGGGAACACAACCTCGATCCTTTGGTGAGCGACTTTCTAAACAAAAACCGGGAGCAAGCGGATGGTAATTTGTACGATCTATTGATAGAGGCGGTCGAAAAAAATCTTTTTGAACAAATGCTGGCACAGCTCAAGGGCAACCAGGTGGCCACCGCCAAAGCACTGGGCATCAACCGCAATACGCTGAAGCGCAAGATCGACGCCATGGACATTGAGCCCAAAAAGAAAAAAATGGATGTCCTGAAACCTCCGTCGAGGCCGCACCCGCTTTGAAAACCAAGACCCTCGTATTATTTAAAAGTCCATTGGGCGCTCCGGTAAAAGTCATCAAACAAATTTTCACCGCGTTCAAGGGCCGTCCGGTCAAGCGCGTGTCCTTCGTGACCGGTTTACACGGTGACGAATTGGAGGGTTTGGTCCTGTGCCACCGCCTCATCCAGGCTCTGCGCCAATTGAAGCAGACACAACCGGAAGCTTTTCTGGGAGACATTCATATCTATCCCGCGGCCAATCCGTCCGCGGTGAACAGTGCCACCCGGCTCTGGCCGTTTTATTCCGAGGACATGAACCGGACCTTCGGACAGGGAAGCGGGGATTCAGTGCCGGTTCAGGTATCGCGCGCTTTGTTCGAAGACCTCAAAGCGCATTCCGACCTGGCTGTTGATATTCATTCCAGCAACAAGCATCTTTTGGAACTGCCGCAAATCCGCATCATCGAAAATTTTGCCGGCACACTGGTCCCACTGGCCGAGCAGACCTGCGCGGACCTGATCTGGGTGCACCCCATGGCCGGACTGTTTGAATCCACCCTCGGCTACAACTTGAACCTGGCTAAAATCCCAACCCTGGTAATTGAAACCGGCATTTGCCTGCGCATTCACCCGGAGTTCGGCGATCAACTATTCCACGGAATGATGCATTGGCTGAATCATATCGGTGTGTTGGCGATCCGAAACACGCCCGCGAAATATATCAAAGCTCCCCGCATAATCTATCCCAATCAAGTCGCGCTGGCCATGGCCCGGCAGTCCGGTTTGTTTGTCGGCCAGGCGCGTCTGGGATCGCAGGTCAAGCAAGGCGATCCACTGGGTCAAATGCTGAACCCGATGACCGGCGAGGTGTTGGAGGAGGTGGTCTCCCCCGGAACCGGTCTGTTGTTCACCCTGCGCCAACTGCCTCTGGTTTATGCCGGGGGCCTGCTGGCCCGAGTGGCGCTGGACCGGGAACCCGAACCATGAAAAAAGAATTTTTTTCCACTCAAACGCCGCTGGGCGAAACCCTCTCCCTGTACAAAAATTTCTGGGAAGGACCGGAGCTTTCCGAAACCCTGGCCATCGTCAGCGGCCTGCATGGCGATCGGTTGAACGGACTGATGGCCGCCTCCCGATTGTCGCGTTTTCTAGGGGACATCGCGCAAGGCCGGGAACCGGATTTTAAAATCACCGGAAATATCCAGATCTTTCCCGTCGTCAACCTGCCAGCGCTGTCTGAGGGAAACGCGGCATGGAGTTACGACAACCTGGACGCCGACCGGGCCTTTCCCGGTTTGGAAGAGGGCGACCTGACCGAGACTCTTTGCCATGCGGTTCTCCAACAAACGGCACAATCCGATTACGGGATCATTTTGCAAACCGCCGAGCCGCATTACACGGACGCGCCTCACATCAAAATGATTTCTGCCAACCTGAAGAGTCTGGCGCGCAATCTGGATTTGCGCGTGACGCGGGAAATCGCCGAGTTTCCCGCCTTGACACTGCAATTGATCAAACAATGGCATGCCCTGGGAATGGCTTCCTTCATCCTCTCGGCGGGCACTCCCGGAGTCGTCGACCCTTCACAGAGCGATATCCTGTTCGAGAGCGTTTTAAATTTCATGCTGGTGACCGGATTTTTGTCACACACTCATAGAAAAGGCCATAAAAGGGAGCTGGACTTTTACCCGGCTAAAAACGAATGCACTCTTCTCACCAAACATTCTGGAATGTTTTTACCTAAATCCAAGGTGGGAAACTGGCTGAACGTGGACCAGACTGTGGGGGAAGTGGTGGACCTTTACAGCGGGGAAGTATTGGAAACTGTGACAGCGCGGGAGGCAGGTTTTTTAGTCACTCTCCGCGTGCACCCTCTGGTGCATGAACAGGAACCCGTCGCGGTTTTACTGACCCGGAAAAACAAACGCCGGTTCTGGCCATTTTCCTGAGCCGGAATTGCCCTCACAAGGTATGGCAGGTTTTTATGCGGCGGCCAAAAAACTGAAGATCCCATAAAGGGCCAAACTCGCGCCAATGAGAGTCATGATCAATCCCCGGATAGACCTTTTTTTAAGTTCCGCATCCTTCCGGCCGTCAATAAAAGCCCACTTCTCTTTCCGATCACTTCTCTCCGCATTTTCTTTTCTTTCAACTTTGGCGCACCAAGTCAAAATGAAAGTGCCTGAGATAAAAAAAGCGACATTCAATAACTGTTCGAGAGTGGTGAGGTTTTCCAAGAGCACACCTGAGTGGGTTCAAGCTGTCAGTTCCTACCCGTATTGATCCAACCTGGAAATTATAACAGAAATTCAATTGTTTTTATATCCACCGCATGCGCGGCCAAAACAATTCCGGCGGCCTTGCCGGAAGGGGGTCGAATACGTTAGACTTGAAACGGAAGACTTCTTTAAAATAGTCCACCCGGATGGCTCCCACACCACCCAGATGCAGGAAATTTATGCTTCCTATAATTATAGTGGCCGGTCCGACGGCTTCCGGAAAAAGTGAAACCGCCGCTGAGCTGGCGTTGCATTTCGACTCCGAGGTCATCAGCGCCGATTCCATGCAGGTGTTCAAGTATTTTGATATCGGTACCGCCAAACCTGCCACGGATTTGCGGCAAAAGGTACGTCACCACTTGATCGATATTATCGAACCGGATGCCGAATTCACCGCCTTTGATTTCAAAAGACGGGCGAGTGACGCCATTCACGACCTGAGCCAGCGCCATAAAATTCCGATCATCGTGGGGGGCACGGGATTGTACCTGAAAGCCCTGACCGAAAATTATGAATGCGGGGTGCAAGTGTCTTCTACCATCAAGAACCAAGTGCAATTGGAAATCCGTGAACAAGGGGCTCCCAAAATGCATGAGGAACTGGTTCGAATCGATCCCGCCTCGGCGGAAAAAATCGAGCCGACCGATCCCATCCGCATTGAGCGTGCCCTCTCCGTATTTCGGGAGAGTGGAAAAATCCTCTCGGAACTGCACGGCCAGGACGACGCCAGTGAACCCGAGTTCGACCCCTATTTCTTTTTTCTTGAGAAGCCGCGCGAGCGGTTGTACACAGATATCGATCACCGGGTGGAACGAATGATGGACCAGGGCCTGAAAAAAGAAGTGACGTCCCTGCTCGACCGTGGCTATAGCGCAGAATTAAAACCGTTTCAAAGCATCGGCTACTCGCAAATGGTGCGTCATCTGGCCGGCGAAATGGACCTGGAGCGGACCGTTTATGAAATCAAACGGGATACCCGGCATTATGCCAAACGCCAGATCACCTGGTTCAAAAAAGTTTTGAACAAAGTGTCCATCCCGGCAACCACGACACCCGCCGCTCTCAAGGATAAAATCCTGTCGCTCCTGCCGCAGGGGGTGGCGCTCATGCTGTGGGCGGTGATGGCCCTGGCAAACCCGGTGCCGGTGGCCGCGATGACGCCGCCGCCATTGCAAGTGGCCGCCGAACTGTACCAGGCAGGCAAAGCGGGTGAGGCTTTGGAAACACTGGTAAAACTCAATGCCATCGCGACAGACGCAGACACTCTGAAAAGACTCCATTACCTGCTCGGTAAAGTTTATGCGGACAAAAATGATTTTGTTGAAGCAACCCTCTGGTTTGAAAAAGCTGTTGAGGGATATGCGGAAATCGGGGACCACATCCGTTTTGATCTTGCGCAAACGCTCACTCAATCTGAAAGCTATGAAAAAGCCCTGGAGCAAATCGATTTCGTGACGCGAAATTTTCCGCAAACTCTTTTGCAACCTCAAATCAGTTTATTAAGGGCAAACATTTTAGAAAAAAGAGGAGATGCGCAAGGCGCCATCACTCTTTTACGAGCATTGGAGAAAGACCCTTATTTTCTAGACCGGGAAAACCGGGACCTCATCCCGGAGTTCATACACAGGCAACTCCTGCTTCACCAGTCCCTGAACCAGCAGGACCAGGCTTATGAAGCCTACCAGCGGTTATACATTGGATTTCCCGCTTCTGGATTGAGCAAACAAGCCGGATTGAAAATGGAACCGGCGTTCCAGTCGGGTGCGGTGCAACGACGGCCTTGGACGGTGGATGAACTAGGCAACCGCATCAAGCAATTATTGCGAACCGCGCGTTATCCCCAAGCCGTTCGTGAAATCGAAAACCTGAAGCGGGAAACAAAAAACGGCCGGCTGTCCTCTCGATTTTATTTCTATTTAGCCCAGGGTTATAGAGGACAACGTGACCGGTCTCAGGCCAACCGGGTCCTGTCCGATTTCATTAAAACTTATCCTGGGCAACGACGCCTGGCCGAGGCGCGTTTTGAAATTGGCAGAAATTTATGGAACCTCGGCAACCCGGCCAGCGCCATCGAGAATTTGCAATCCATCCTGAAACTCAAAACCCGCTCGAAATGGATCGCCACGGCGCATTTTTATCTGGGCCGCATATACGAAGATGAAAAAAAGATCGCACTCGCCCTGCAACACTTTCAAACCCTGACCGACAAGTTCACCCAAAGCAAGTATGGAGAAATGGCGGCATGGCGCATGGGCTGGATTCATTTCAGGCAGGGCCGGTATCAGGAGGCTTATGATCGTTTCAAAAAAACCACCCGGCAGTTTGCCAATGGAAATGATGTCGATAAAAATATGTTTTGGATGGCCAAGGCCGCCGAAGCGTTGCATCAACTCCCCCGGGCCCTTGAAATTTTCCGGGAAACTTTTGAACGTTATCCTCTGACCTATTACGGACTGCAAGCTCGATACCGATTGGGGATTCAGGGAACTCCCCTCTTCCAGCGAGGCCCTTCAACCAGCGCCATCCGGCCTGCGTCCTTTCATGATCCGGCAGAGCAACCGGAAGCCAGGTTGGGACGGCCTTTGACAGCCAGGGAGCGTTTCCATTTTGTGCGGGCGCAGGAGTTGATCAAGTTGGGCCTGGTAAAAATGGCGCGGTTGGAGTTGCGGGCCGTGGATCAAACCCTCGCAAGAAAGTTTTCCGAAGCCTTGTGGCTGGCGCACTGGTACAACCGGGCGGGAGCCTACTCCGAATCTTTTAAACTTCTGCACATGTTTAGATCGTTCACAGCATCCGGGCATGAAAAGAATTTATCGGTCGATTTCTGGCGGAATTATTATCCTCCCGCTTACTCGAACCGAATCGAAAGCTACGCGCAACAACTCCAGGTGGACCCGCTTCTGGTCAAAAGTATCATCCGCCAGGAAAGCATGTACAACACCTGGGCTCAATCCTCCGCCGGAGCCCGCGGGTTGATGCAAATTATGCCGAAGACCGGGGAGCGGATTCATTCTCAAATCGGCCGGGGCACCCCCTTCGACGAGGATGCTTTGTTCGATCCAGACTTCAACATCCGGCTGGGGATTCAATATTTAAGCAATCTCTCGCGCCGATACCAAAACAATGGAACCCATATTCTCATTTGTTACAATGCCGGCCCCAAGGTCCTCAAAAGATGGTTGCAACGTTTTCGAAATTTAAAAGACCCCGATATTTTTATCGAATCGATTCCCTATCCCGAGACCCGCAAATACGTCAAGCGGGTGCTCAGAAATTACGAGATCTATAAATTTCTGTACCCCGTCTCAGCGGCGGACTCCGGAGCAAAAAAGTCCTTTTGAATATTTTCAACCTGTGGATATAATGCACTTCTGCAACGGAAGGGGGTTCACAACGGAGTGAAAATCAGCACCTGATCCTTGCGGCAAATTCTCGCCACCGACGTCCGCGAATGCACTGGATACAGGAGGGGTTGTCCGGAATCATTTTTCAAATTTAATGGAACAACATCCCAGATCCAAACCGATTTCTTTTTTCTTTAATATGTATTTGACTTCCGGGTCGATGGAATTAATGGCTTTGTTGCCTTCCCGGCGGGTGACCACCAAGCCGGACCCTCTCAGGATAGACAGGTGGTGGGACACCTGAGGTTGGGCCATTTTGAGAGAATCCACCACTTGGGAAACACTGCGCTCTCCCTGGAGTAGAAGTTGGACGATTTTGAGGCGGGACTCATCCCCCAGGGACTTTAAGATTTTTGCGCATTGACCGGTGTCTGGTATCTTGCTCATGCAATGCAGTATATGAGGTTCACCGAACACAAGTCAACAAACACTGCTTTATAAATACCCTTGGGACATGGATACAGCGAAATCACTGGACAGTAATTTATGGGTGGAGCGCTACGGGGATGCTCTGTATCGCTACACTCTGGTGCGCGTGAAAAATCCGGACAGCTCGCAGGAAATTGTTCAGGTGACCCTGCTGGCGGCCTTGCAGTCTCAAAAATCCTTCGCGGGGCGATCCTCGGAAAAAAGCTGGCTGTTTGGCATTTTAAAGCACAAGATTCTGGATCACTTCAGAAGTTTAAAAATACGGCGAACCTATGAGTTGAGCACCGACGACGACACCAACCCTTATGAAAACGAATTTGATGAAATGGGTCATTTTATAAACCCACCCAAAAAATGGCAGATCGATCCTCAGCATGCGGCAGAAAATGAAGAACTGGTTCTCGCGCTGGCAAAATGCCTGGATGGGTTGTCTGAAAAGTTCCGCTATATATTTGTATTGAAAGAAGTTGAGGGGATGAAATCGGAGGACATCTGTAAGGAAATGGCAATACAGCCGACCAATTTATGGGTCATTTTGCACCGTGCGCGCAATCAATTGAAAAAATGCCTGGAAGCCAATGATTGGCATAGAAAGCAATGAAACCTGACACTTTAATGGTAAAATTCATTATGAAGTTGAGCGCTTGGCTCAACGCCACCTGCAAGGACACCGGGCCGCTGGTTTCGGAAACGATGGATCATTCCCTGTCTTTTTCCAAACGCTGGCGGATGAAATTCCATCTGGCTATTTGTGAGGCTTGCCGGCAATATGTAAGCCAGCTGAAAACGTTACGAGCGCTTGCGGAACGTCTTGGCAAAGAAGACGCGCCCGCTGACCCGAGAACGAAGCTGAGTCCGGAAGCCAAAGAAACAATCCAGCAGGCGCTTAAAAATTTCCAATGACTGACCCGAATTTTTCGAAAGGATTAAAAAAAATGAATGACCGGCACGCTTCTACCGAGGATGAATCCTCTTCCGAAGTTTCCAGAGAGGATGTCCGCGATTTTTATTCCAAAGCAGCGATTGCCACTCAGGAAAGTTTATGCTGTCCGGTTAAATATGAACGCGTTGACCTTTCCCACATCCCCGAAAGAGTGTTGGAGATTTCCTATGGATGTGGCAGTCCGGTCAGTCAAGCCAACATCCGCTCCGGTGAGTTCCTGGTCGATCTGGGTTCCGGAGGCGGCATCGACTGTTTCATCGCCGCCAAAATAGTCGGCGCGTCGGGCCGCGTCATCGGCATCGATATGACTGAAAAAATGCTGGCCGTGGCCCGGGAAAATGCGCAGGCAGTGAGCCAAAATCTCGGCTATAACAATCTGGAATTCAAACAGGGGTTTTTGGAAAATATCCCCTTGGAGGATGAATCCGTCGATGTCGTCACCTCCAATTGCGTCATCAATTTATCGACCCGGAAGAAGGATGTGTTCAAGGACATTCACCGCATCCTCAAGCCCGGCGGACGGTTTGTAATCGCTGATATCATTTCCGACCAGCCGGTTCCGGATGAGATGCGCAACAACCGGGAACTGTGGGGCGAGTGTGTCTCGGGAGCGTTGACCCTCGATGAATTCCTCGGCTATTCCCGGGAAGCTCAATTCCATGGATTCACCGTCACCAAGGATTATCTCTGGAAAGAAGTCGAAGGCCTCAAGTTTTATTCTTATATTTTGCGCGGGTACAAACACAGCCTGCCCGCTTCCTGTTGCGCGGGCGCCCAACTCGCCATTTACAAGGGCCCGTTCGCAACCGTCACCTGCGGCAACACTTCGTTCTCCGTGGGAGTGCCGGTGGAGATTGACGGGGACCTGGCGGAAATGTTGAGCGCCCCCCCTTTTGAGGCAATGTTCAATATCATCGATCCGGAAAACGAGGAAATTGCGGCGGGCGACGATTCCTGTTGCGCTTGATCCCCGGCGTTGCCGTGACCCGCTCCCAGTTTTTACGCCGCCTGCTTACCCTCGCCTTGAGCATTATCATTTATCCGGTTCGTCTTTTGGCAGGACCGTCCTCGCCCGCCGCCCCTTCGGAAATGACCCCCAGTTGGGCGCCGCCGGGCAAACACACCCCAGCCATCACGCCCACCGAAAAATTTTATATTGAAGACCTGAGCGGCCCACCAAAATCACTGAAAATGGGAGCCACCGATTGGCAACTGCAAATCACCGGAAGCATCCACCAACCCCTGACACTCAATAGCCACCAGCTTTTGGAACGCCCGTCGGTGCAACGCATCATCACCCTCAGTTGCATCGGCAATCCGGTGGGGGGACATGCTATCGGCACTGCCGTGTGGCAGGGTGTGCCGCTCCGTCTGTTGTTGCAGGAGGCCGATCCTAAATTTTTTGCCAAAACCATTATTCTAAAAGGTGCGGATGGCTATCACGACAGCATTCCCCTCCACCAAAGTAAAAACGCCTTGCTGGTCTATCGAATGAATGGCGAGCCCTTGACGCGCCAGCATGGATACCCCTTGCGCCTGATGGTACCCGGATTGTACGGGATCAAGCAGGTGAAATGGTTGCGGGAAATTGAGGTGAGCGAGCAGAGTCATGTGGGGTATTGGCAAAAACGCAACTGGTCCAAGACCGCCAGGGTCAAGATCATTTCCCGCATCGATTCGCATCGGGATGGCGAATGGCTGCCGGTGCGCAACACCGTGATTCGCGGCATTGCTTTTTCCGGAGACCGGGGCATTCAATACGTGCAGGTGTCGCTGAACGGCGAACGCAGTTGGCAGTTGGCCCATCTGGAAAAACCGCAATCCCCCTGGTCCTGGGTCTTCTGGTCCCTGCCCTGCAAGTTTCCCCAGCGCGGGCGCTACCGCATTGCGGTGCGTGCCGCCGATCAATACAGCGGCAGACAAACCGACCACCACCGCGACGCCTTTCCGAATGGCGTGTCAGGAATTCACCGCATCCACATCAACGTCTTATGACCGCCAGCGTGCCGCTGGGAGCAATAGGTCAAACTTTGTTTTGTTCGCAACAATTGCGGGGCACGATTCAAAGAGGACAACTATCTGTTTCCCCCGCCAAGGGGCCAGCCAGCGGCTGGAAGCAAAAAGATCCCGACTCGGTCACACACCCAACAGTGGTCAGGCATGACGCTCACATTGGGCGAGTTGCCTCCCCCTCCAAGGGGTCCCGCGGAAGTTTTACTGGATTTTATTTCCGACCGGCGTTACACTATCAACAAATATTTCAATACTTTAATTGGAAATTTTTATCTGGAAACCCCGTTTGGAGAAAATAGCATGGCGTACAAAAGCATGGTCAAAAAGGAAAAAATCATCACCACCATCCGGACTTCGAACGAGAGAATTGAAGGCGCGGTTTTCACTTTGCCCAACACCCGGCTTTTGGATTTACTGAACAACCAAAGCCACCAGTTCATTCCCGTATCCGAAGCCAAAGTGTTCAGTGAAGACACCGGAAAATTGTTGTACGAGGTGGATTTCATGGCGGTCAACACCAACCACATTCTCACCATGACCGAAGTCGGTCCCCTCGATGCAGAAGAGATGTGAATCGGAGATTCGGTCCATTGACCGCTCACCCTCCGTTTGAAACTGCCGTGAGACAACGCACCGGCGCACCCGTCCCCAATCCTACTGCCTGAGACGCGCCGCAGCCTCTCGATCCAATAACCATTCCACATTTGCCCCGCAAACTTCAGCGGCAGGAAGCTTTTTACTTGCTCCAGTCTTTTCCAGGATGTCATGGACCCGGTCCGCTTTAGCGGCTCCCGTCACCAGAAAAGAAATCCGTTTGGCACGATTGATTGTATCCAGCGTCAAAGTGATCCGCTTCTGATCAGGGCGCTCCGCCACCGCGCAAATTCCCAGCGGCTCCGGCAACAATGTCTGTCCGGGAAACAATGACGCGGTGTGCCCATCGGCCCCCATCCCCAATAAAACCCAATCGAAGCTAGGCCTGTCCTCTCCTAAAACCTTTTGGATTTCCTGCGCGTATGCCTGCGACGCCTGTGGCGGGTCGATTTCACCTGCAATGCGATGGATGTTTTTCTGCGGCAGGGGGGTGAACTTCAGCATCGCTTCCCAGGTCATCCGGTAATTACTAGCGGCATGATCGGGAGGAACACAACGTTCATCCCCCCAAAACAAGTGGACCCAAGACCAGGGAATCTGGCGGCTGTTTTTGGGCCGAGCCAGCAACTGGTACAGCAGGCGCGGCGTGGACCCGCCCGCCAAGGCCACCGAAAATTGCCGTTGCGCTTGTTCCGCCTGGCGGGCCGATTGAATCCAATCCGTCGCGACCGCTTGCGCCAACTCCTGCGGCGATGGAAAAACCTGAATTTTTGGAGCGGGATTACAGTTCACAGAACAGAGCGTCCTCAACGAGATTTTTGCAGGGATAATGCCAGTCCAAACCGGGCACTCCGAACAGCAGGTTGGCCTGACGCGGCCCCCAGGTGCCGGCGGGATAACCAAAAATAGTGTCGTCCGGATTTTCCTGCCATTCGCGCAAAATGGGATCGACAAACCCCCAGCAGGCCTCCACCGCATCGCCCCGCGCGAACAGGGTGGAGTCGCCCATCATACAATCGAGCAGTAACCGCTCATAAGCCTGAGGCACTGGAATGTCGCCCAAATCCGAATAGTGGAAATCCATGCTGACCTTTTTCACCTGGAACCCGGCGCCGGGCAATTTCATACCGAAGTTCAACAGAATTCCCTCATCCGGTTGGATGCGCAGGATCAACTGGTTGGGCTCCGTGTGATGCTGATCCTTTTGCTTGAACAAAATATGCGGCGTGGATTTGAAATGGATCACCACTTCCGTCACCCGCGTGGGTAAACGTTTGCCGGTGCGGATATAAAAAGGCACCCCGCCCCAGCGCCAGTTTTCAATAAAAACTTTCAACGCGATATACGTTTCCGTGCGGGAAAATGGATCGACGTGTTCTTCGTCCCGGTAACCGGGAATGATCTCACCCTGAATCTTGGACTTCGTGTACTGGCCGCGGACCGCAAAATTGGCCACCTCGTTGGGGTGAATGGCAGGCAAGGAATGAAACACTTTCACGATTTCGTTACGCACCGCAGACGATTCAAACGTGGATGGAGGTTCCATGGCGATCACTCCCAGAATCTGCATCAAATGACTCTGCACCATGTCGCGCAGGGCACCGGACTGGTCATAATACTTGCCGCGTTTTTCAATGCCCACGGTTTCGGCGGCGGTGATTTCCACATGGCTGATGTAGTTGCGATTCCACAGCGGCTCAAATATGCCGTTGGAAAACCTGAAAACCAGAATATTCTGCACGGTTTCCTTGCCCAGGTAATGATCGATCCGGTAAACCTGCGGTTCGCGAAATACCTTCAACAGTTTTTTGTTCAGCGAACGCCCCGATTCCAGATCATAGCCGAAGGGTTTCTCCACGATGATCCGCTTATCGTAACCCTCCCGCCACTGGCTCTCTTGCAGGCCATGCAGGCCCAGGTTTTCCACAATGACCTCATACATACTGGGAGCAATCGAAAGGTAATAAATGAAGGCGCCGTGGGTCTGGTATTCCTTGTCCAGCTTTTTCAACCGGCTTTTTAATTTCTGATAATCGCCCGCATTGCTGGTATCGATCGCCAGGTAATAAATCCGTTTTAAAAATTTTTTAATCTGTTTGGTATCGGTCGAATCATTGGCGGTGTACTCTTTAAGGCTTGCGGCAAGTTGTTTCCGAAAAGAAGTGTCGGTCAACCTGGTTCGGCTGACCCCCAGCACGCCAAACCTCTCGGGCAGTAAATCCTTTCGATACAATTCATATAAAGCGGGAATCAGTTTACGATGGGTGAGGTCTCCCGAAGCTCCGAAGATGACGATGATACAATTTTTCGGTTTTTCCATTTTTGCCTGCTGGTGGTGCCTGTCCCTTCCCGTCAAGGATAGAACACGGCGTTCAGCAATCCCGATGGCTCAGCGGGATCGGATGCTTTTATTTAGATTGTGTCGCATGACCGCCAAATTGATTGCGCAAAGCCGCCAAGAGTTTCATGCCAAACGATTCCTTCTGCCGCGACTGGAAGCGGGCGAACAGGGACATCGTGATGACCGGCACCGGCGTGTCAAAATCCATGGCCGATTGCACCATCCACCGGCCTTCGCCACTGTCCTGAACAAAATCCGCGATGCCGTCCAGTTGGGGATTCTCGCCCAAAGCCCGCTCGGCCAATTCGAGCAACCACGAGCGCACCACACTGCCGTGTTGCCAGACTTGGCTGACGGCGTGTAAATCGATGTCGAAGGAAGAGTTGTTCATCAGCTCGAAGCCTTCAGCGTAGGCCTGCATCATGCCGTACTCGATACCGTTGTGCACCATTTTGACGAAGTGTCCGGCGCCGCTGGGTCCGGCATACAAAGCGCCCTGGGGTGGCGCCAGGGTTTTAAATATCGGATCCACCGCGTCGCAGGCTTCCCTGGGACCGCCGTACATCAGGCAATAGCCGTTCTTCAATCCCCAAATACCGCCGCTGGTACCGCAGTCGATGAAATGCACACCCTGCCCGTGAATCTCCTCAGCGCGTTTCTGCGTGTCTCGCCAATAGGAATTGCCGCCGTCAATGAGGATGTCGTCTCTCCGCAACAACGGCAGAAACGTTGCGATGCTTTCATCCACCGGCGCCCCGGCCGGGACCATCAGCCAGATGATTTTTCGATCCGGAAGTATCCGCGCCAGGTCCTCGAAAGATTCCGCGCCCACTGCGCCCTTCGCAACCACTTGAGCCACCACTTCCGGCGACCGGTCAAACGCCACCACCTCGTGGCCCGCCAGCAACAACCGCTCCACCATGTTGCCGCCCATTTTCCCCAAACCCACAAATCCGATTTTCATAACCACTCCTATAGGATGACGCTCTTTAGCTTCATTTCATTATAACCCCGATTTGCGGGACACCGGCCTGCCGCAGGCTACGATGAAATATTCTCAGGACTTCCTGGTCTTTATATGATAAACATTTTATTCTTGTGGTCACGAGCGGTAATTGCATTTCCTCTGACTCTGAAAACCGACCTGAAAACTTGAGCGACTATGGAACGTCCCAAAGCATCCGGTGCCGTGTTCACCGCGGACCAGCGCACCAATCTCTATTATTTAAATGACCTCTATGGGAAAATTGCCCGGTACGTTTCGCACCAGTTGCGGGAACGGTACAAGATCGACGTACCGATCACCTCGGGCATTTGGGGCGGCACCTACCTGATCGCCGATTCGATGGGCCAATCGAAACGCCGCATCTGGCGTTTGAACTGCATCGTCAATCTGCCGCAGAACAGCCCGCTCGACCAGCATGAAAATATGGAAAAGCTGGTGACCGTTTACCACCAGACGATGAAGGACGCGTTCAAACCACACGGCCTGACCCTCGAACTCCAAATGTGGGGCGGACGCCTGCCGCACAGCAACAAAACCCGGCCCAACATCACTATTCATATGGAAGACGTTAACGAAAGAGTGCGTTGGGTGAGGCCCATCCTCGTCTGGAACGAAAGCACCTGGGAGCAGTCTGTCATCCACGACACCATCCGTCTCACCAAGGAACTCAAGAACAGTCTAAATCTGGACCAGGGACCGGTGCTGACCGATCCGCAGGAGATCAAATATCTTTTGCAGGATGTGGTGACCGCCTACCGCACGTTGGAAAAAGCCCACGATGCAGATTTCATCGAACACGCCGAGCCGATCATCAAAGACATGGTGGAGCAGTTCATGGCCGGCTTGACCGACTTCGAACAGATCCGCGATCTGTACCAAAAGGTTTTGGACAGCGCTCTGGTGTATGGCTACGAACAGACCCTGTCGAACCATTACTCGCCGTTCGGCCTTGATGTCGCTTCGGTTGAGAGTTGGCCCGTGGAAAAAATCAACTGGGTGCCGGACACGCTTCAGGAAAAACTCATCCCACCCATCCAGGAACTGTTCGCCACCTTCAAATCCAACCTCGAACAACCAAACGCCTAGACGGGTCATTGACCTGCTTGATTATCTAAAACTCAGGATAGTGCTCTCCATCACTTAGCGGCCTGATACACGTCGGTCTGGGGGTGGAACGCGAACCAGGCGAACCAGAAACCGACCACCGAGGGCAATTCTTTGCCCTTTTCATCCTGAATCACCGCGGTCTTTGTTTTTTTGTCGAATAAAATGCGAATATTTTTTTTGCCGACCACATCCTTGATCGGGAGTTGCGCGCGCGCCAACTCGGAAAACGGATAGACCTTGGACGCACCAGCGATCTCCACCCCGATCACCCGCTCTTTGGGATGATACGCTTTGTTCTTCGCGCTCACGCCAAACATCAGGGTAGCGGTTTTTTCATATCCCGCATAGGGATCGCGATCATAGTCCCGCAAGTAGCCGGTTTTTGTTGAGAGCACCAGGGTGTCGGGATGCTTTTTTTTCCACGCGCCCCACGTGGTGTATGTGGCCGGGATGAGGCGCAGGCGGGTGCCGGTCAAAGGCCCGGTCACTGCTTCTTTTTTGATCTGCGACCACAGGCTTTCGGTGGCCCGGTCGTAAAGAAGCATGTCGCTCTGGTACAACAATCCCGACACTCCAAAACTCAGTTCGCGGCCGGGGAATTTGGCATGAAACACCATGCCGGTGCCGCACAGGGGGCAAAACGTGACCACCACCGGCTGGCCGCCGATGCGGTCGTTGACGATTTCGTGCCAGTTGAGAATTTTGATGGGGTAGGCCTTTTTTTTACCGTTCATCACCAGACCCAGAACCCGGTCACCGGCTTTCATGAATTTTTTATCGGCCTGTTCCGCCAACACAAACCGCGGCCGGTCGATGGCGGGAATGCCGTCCTTGTCCGGCCCACCACTGGAAATTTCATTGAGAGGAATGTTGTGTTTGGAAAAATCCCAACCGCCCAGTCCCAGCAAGAGGCCTGCCAAAAAAATCATCTTTACAAAAGTCCACATCGCCGTCTCCAAAAATCATCAGGTGAGTTGCTGGAGGGGGAGTCGGAGGAACGCGGGTTTCATTACAGTGCCGGGCCCGGCCCGGCGAAGCGCCGGAGCTAACGGGGCCAAACTTTATATTGCGCTCTACAATGATTGGGCATGATTTTCAAGTTCAGCCAGTTGCCTCCCCCGCGAGGGGGGGGTCAACAATGGTGTTTTTTGGCCGCCCCCTTGAGACGCTGATAGAATACGTCCTGAATTTCCCGGCGAATTTTAGACGATTCGTAATTGATCATCGTGCCGCCGTTATCGACAAAAGCGATTTGTTCCTTCACATCACGGCACACCTGGCTTTCCGGATCCACCTTCCCCTCCAGCTCTGTCAGGACCATCAAATCGGAAAACTTAATGCCCGCTCGCAAGGTCTCACCATACTTCGGATTGATCTGCATGCCTTGCACTTCGATCAGGTAACGGGTGATCTTCAGGGCCTTCTTAAACTGGTCGCGGGCCTCGACGTATTGCCGGTCCAGAACATGCTGAATGGCCATCATCAGAGCCAGCCCCTTGTTGCCCACAAACCCGTTGGCCTCGGCCTCCCTGAAATAGCGGCGTTCGTATTCATCCAGATAAAAATGAGCGCGCGCCCGCGATGCGTACGGGGATAAAGGATGGTCATTCGGTAATTCAGCATTGTCGGGATTGATTTGTTCGGAAATATAAAACCAGATGAGGGTTTTGAGCGCCAAGGGCCGAGAAATGATTTCATAGTTCAGCGCGGTTTCGATATGAGTCAGCCCCACTTGCCTGAGATCGGCCCCGCCCTGCATGATAAAATTCCCCAGACCGCCCAGCCGGGTATTACCATAGCGGTACACTCCCAACCCGACATGCGCGTCGGCATGCCGGGGATCCAACTTCAGGGTGTCTTCCAAATGGTTGTCCGCTTCGAGGCCATTGATAAGAGCCGACAGAAATCGGCCTTCTCCATACTGCATCATGGCCAGATACCCTTCCGCCATTCCCAGATAGAAATAGGCCTCGGCGCGGTTTTGCCTGGTGATCCTGGGATTGTCTAACAAGGCCTGCGCTAAAGATTTAGCTTTTTCGTTGTACTCACTGAATTTTTGTTTGACGGAATCGACGAAGAACTCGCTGGTGAAAGCCAACACATGAGTCAATTCGCCATTCAACCCGGCCATATAAAAATAAAATTTCATCAACTCCAGCTGATTGGGAATGTTCTGCGGTAGGGCCTGCAAGCGATCGATGCGTTTTTGGAAACGGGGAACCCAGTCGCTGAAATTATAATACAGGGTATCGACGAGCGCCCGCTCCGCCATTTCCAGAGCCTGCATGGAATCATAATCCACAGGGTGGGTCTCGGTCCCCTCGACGGCCGCAATGCCTCCTATAAGAAAAATCCCCATGAGCAGGAAAATCATCCGCGCGCGGAGCGTTCGGGTCTTCAACTGCGTCAAAATTTTAATAGGATGTATGGATCGCATCATGCAGACTCAACGGTTTGGCCCATCAAGACGCCAGTATTTGACGAATACGGGCTGACTTCTCGTGGTCTTTAAGTTTGGAGTATAATTTTTCGGCGGTTTTGAGATGTTTCACCGATCGCTCCCGATCCTCCAGGTGCGAATGAAATAATTGGCCCAGCAGATAATGGGCATCCGCAAAATCCGGACGGATCCGCACCGTCTCCAGCAGGGCTTCACCGGCGGACTCATGTTGGTGAGCATCGAGATAAGCCAGCCCGAGGGAAAACCGGTCTTGCAGAGAATCCGGCGCCAGCGCCACCGACTTTTCAAGGACGCTGACAGCGTCGTCGGCGCGACCCGACAATCGCAGGGCGGTGCCCCAATAATAAAATACATGGTGGTTTTTAGGCACTCGTTGAGCCGTGCCGGTCAACAACCGGATCGCTTCCTCGAATTCATTTTGCCGGATGTAAGCGGCACCCAGAGCCACGTGAGCATGAATAAAATCGGGTTTGAGCCGGATCGCCTGTTTAAACGCGCCCACCGCGCTGGTGATCTTGCCGCGACCCAAATCCTCCAGACAACCATAGGCCACCCCCATATTGTAATAGGCATCCAGAAAATTGGACTGGTACGCGATGGCCATTTTGTAAGCATCGACCGCCCATTGGTACAATCCCAGTTTTTGCAGGCGCAATCCTTCTTTCAACCAGTCTTCCGCGGCCTTGTCGTTTTCCTCAATTTCATTTTTGGGCGTATTCAACTGACGCGCCAGCGTGGCGCGTTGCAGATCCCCCTGTTGCGCAAAATGCAACTCCGCCTGCTCCAGGTATTTTCCGGCCCGCTTGGCATTCCTCAATTTTTTGAGGTGCAGAACCCCCAGCTCATAATACGCTTCAGCAAAATCGGATCGCGTGCGCACCGCGTTTTTGAAAGCCACCCGCGCCATGGCGTTCAACCCATACTCCAGGCAGGCATGACCCAGCATATAATACGACTGGGCCAAACATCGCAGTTTCTCACCTTCTTCTTTTTCGCCCAACCCATCCGGGTCCTGATAGCGACCGAGGCTGTCGGACGCAAAGTTCAGCCAGTGATCAGCGATGTTGAAATCCTGCACCCGCG
>SMVS01000144.1 GCA_004357435.1 Nitrospina sp.
AGCGGCAGTCTCTATGGCCTCGCCCTGGGCGGGCCCAGATTCCTCGGACCCATGACGCCAATCGGCGGATTGTGCTTCATGACCGGTTGGTTCCTGCTCGCCTTCTCTATTCCCAAGAAGTAAACCCCACAACATGGAAGTTGCGCTAAAGACCGGACGGTATCAATGTCTCAGCCGGGATTCCCGAGTCACCCTAACCTCTTTACCTGAAGTGTGGAGACCGGTAAAACTTTTTTCAGTGCGGGGCCGGGCCTCATTTATGGCGCGAGATGACTCCAGTTCCCGCATGGCGCGTGTGACCTGGATCAAGGATTGAGCCACCTGGTTCATTTTTTCCAGAAGTTCCGGCTGGCGCAGAACTTCGTCCGCCCCCTGATCTTCAATGACTCTGAGGGACTCCTCCAATTGTGCGACTATCTTTTGCAATTCGTCCAACATGACCTGTCCTGCTAAAGGGTTCCACCTCTTTACGGCAAAACCATTCGCCAGCTTGACTCCTCAACATTAAAAGGAATTAATTTTCTTTTAATCTCCTGTTAACTCTGGACCTTTATCCTTGAAGCGTAGGGCTCCCGCGGAACGGAGGCTCCCAACTTAAAAACTTCTGATTGCAGGTAAGAACTATGAAATCCCCGTATAAATTCTCAATCGCATTGGCCCTGTTTGTGGCTTTGGTACTGCCCCTGACTCACGCCACCAACCAGGGCAATCCCTTTCGGCCTGCGGCGGCTTTCGCGTTGAGCGCACCGGCCAACCCGATTGGCACCAACGTAATTGTGGACGTGGTCCGGCAACAAATTCCAGCAGTGGTGGGTGTGCAATCCATTAAAAAAGTGAAGAAAATGCGGGGCCCCGCTCGCTTCAGTCCCTTCCTCCCCGGCCAACCCCGGCAGCAGCCGCCGCAGGGTGGCATGGGTTCCGGATTTATCATTGATCCCACGGGATTGGTCCTGACCAATCATCATGTGGTCGATGGCGCCGACACTCTGAAAATCCGTTTGCATAATGACAAAGAATACACGGCGACCCTGATCGGTTCCGACTCCAAAACCGACGTCGCGCTGTTGCAAATTGTGCGCGACGCCGGCGACACCAAACCCTTTCCTTATGTGAAATTGGGCGACTCCGATAAGTTGGAAGTGGGTGAATGGGTGATCGCCATCGGCAACCCCTTCGGGCTGAGTCATACCGTGACCACGGGCATCGTGAGCGCCAAAGGACGCGACATCGGCGCCGGACCCTACGATGAGTTCATCCAGACCGATGCCGCCATCAACCCCGGCAACAGCGGCGGCCCCCTGCTCAACTTAAATGGCGAAGTGGTGGGCATGAACACCGCCATCATATCCGGGAACTCTGGCGGCAACGTCGGCATCGGGTTCGCCACCCCGATCAACATGGTGTCCTCGGTTTTAGAAGACCTCAAGCAAGACGGTGCAGTGACCCGCGGCTGGCTCGGAGTGATGATTCAAAAGTTGACTCCGGAACTGGCCGACGCGTTCGGTCTTCAGCAAACCTCCGGCGCGCTGGTGAGTGAAGTGATGACCAACGGACCGGCGGAAAAAGGCGGCCTCAAGCGCGGCGATGTGATTCTGAAATTCGACCATCAGGAAATCGATTCCATTGCCAGCCTGCCCAAGGTGGTGGCGGCCGCTGCCCCTGGACAAATCGTGCCGGTGAAGATTTTGCGCAATGGAAAACCCGAAACGGTATTCATCACGATCGAAAAACTTGAGGAAACCAAGGCTTGAGTCAATCACTCATCAAAGAGATACTTTGACAACCCAGATTCTTCGTCACTTGGTTCCTCAAGAATAACAAAAAGGGTTTTGCGGTGTCATGCTGAGCCTGTCGAAGCATCTCGGTTTTCCGTTTTGCGCTTAGGAAATACTCTCCGCAAAAGCCCGCGGCACCCGCCGCGGGCTTTTTTTAATTCTTCTTTCAAGATTTTTTCAAGGCTTGGCGTAAATAGGAAGGAGGAAGCGGCTTTCGTAGTCCACTCCCGGTGTTGCGGCTTTGATCTCGAGTTCCCAGAATTTGGCGGGCCGCACGCTCAACTGGGTGGCGAATTTGGGATCTTTGGGCAACTCCCATTCCATGACGATTTTGGATCGCCCCGCGTCATGCGATCTCAGCACCTTTTCTTCGCCATAAACCTGATAACAAACCACCTTCTGCGTCCGGTTGCGACCGGAACCACTGGTCTCATACGCTTCCTCGATGAATCGCAGGTTCATCGTCATCACCTCGAATTGCGTCGGCGCCCCGACCAATGACACCACCATTTTACCGCCGAGAATAAAAGGGAACTCTTTAAATCGCAAACGGCTGTCGCCGTATTTCAAATACTGACTCAGCTTGCGGACGAATTGATAGGCGATGAACAAAATGATTAAATCGAAAACGATCACCATGCCTTTAAGCCAAAACGGAATGATCTCCCCGGAATAGAATGCCCACCAGTTGAAGGGCGCTAGAAATAAAATATACACGACCATGGCGACGAAGGCGTTGATCACTGCCCGCCTCTTGTTTTCGGAGATTCCAAGAGGCTCCCAAGCATAGTCCCACATCCACGGGCGGCGCGGCGCCATGTATTTGCCTTTTTTCAGACGCCGTTTCCGCGCTACACCATCGAATCCATGAAACAGCATGAACACCCCGGCTAGAAAAAACACGACCCCAACGCCCCCGATCACCCACAGGGGAGCATGAATATCTTTTGCGGGGACAGCAATGCGGCCCAAGCCTACCAGGGTGATGCCGGTCCCGGCGGCCAAAAAAGGCAGGCTGAACAGGATGGAAGCCCAGCCATGAATGGTGGTCCTGCTGACCGGGTGGTGGTTCAACCGCACCGGTTCTTCCCAGGTTTCGGAAGCTTCCTGCATCGCCTATCCTTAATAATAAAAATTTATTTATTCAAGGCGCCAGTTTTCGCAGGGCCTGTTCCAGCGTGATTGTTCCTTTACGGCATTCCACTTGGTTTTCCGAGCAAGGCACCGGGGTTTTGTTGAGGTCGTCAAACATCTGCGCCAGGAGTTCCGCCATTTTCCAGGACAGCCCTTCCACGCTGAAATAATACTCCCATTCCTGACGCGGCATCGGGTGCGGCGTCACGGGTTTCTGGTAAGCCTCACTGAGAATAGCGGCAACATCCTGCGCGGAATACTCACGGGGACCACAAATTTCGACCACCCGCACGCCACCCACAGGGTTCAACAGGCAATCCACGGCGACTTGCCCCACATCTTCTACAGAAACCATGGGAATGTCACGATCGGCAGGCTGGATGAAGGTGGGAAAAGAACCATTTTCCTGAGCATTGGACAACCCAATGACCCAGTTTTCCATAAAATAAGCACTCCGAAGCAAAGTCACCCCAAATCCCGCCTGCCGGAACTTTTGCTCCACTTCATGACAAGCCGCCATGATGCCGTTATTTTTTGACCGGCGGGCCCCCTGTGAGGAAAGAAAAACGACATGGGGCACCTGGCTGTTACTGACAGCGGTCACCAGACTTTCCCCAATCAATTTAGAGGTGCCCATTGGATCTGGGCTTTGATAACTGGGCGGGCAAATGAGATAGGCGCCTTCAATACCATCCAACACAAAAGCCATGGCTTCGGGATCGGTGAAGTCGGCAATGACTGGCTCCGCACCGCGCTCTTTCCATTTGTATATGTGGCTACGATCCCGGAGGACGACACGCACCTTTTCCTCCTGCTGGAGCAAACGGCGCGCCACTATGGCACCCGTGGTTCCTGTGACCCCGGTCACCGCATACATGTGGCAACCCTCCCCGAGCGAACCTGACGCTTAAACTGTCGCAATGACTTCACCATTAAATTGCTAAAACCCAAACAAAAAGAAACTCAATTATAAAAATACACCTTTTCAGTATAAGCGCAAAAAGTCTCAAAGCAATTGAATAAACAATTGAAAAACAAGGGTTTTTCCATCACGACCGCCGCCTGACAGCCAGCAATAAGGTGACGGCAAGGAAGGCAAACACCAGCAATTGCGGCCAACGGCCGGAGCCACCCATCCACGGACCGAAATCGATGTGACCGCGGATTTCACCGGAGTAATGATTCAGCATTTCGCCATATTCGACCAGCAAGTGCACGGGATAGTTTTCCCCAGGCCGGCCAGCCACCTGCAATACCGGAATCTCGAAAAATTTTTCCTCGCCGCTGTGAATGGTGAAACCCATCAAACCTTTAAAGTTTTCGGCCATCAACCCCGGCGGCAATATCAGCATCATTCTGATATTTTTGAAGGAGGACGAGTTGTTCCGCAGTGAAATTTTCAAAAACGATTGATCCCTGCCCACCTCACTGCCAATTTTTCCGACGATGGTGGAAACCATAGGTTCCACATAGGAAAAAGAGTCCGTATGTATTGCCGTCATGACAGGGGACTCATTCGGCGAGTTTTTATAATTCACCACGGCGACCAGCGGATAACTGCCGATCCGCAAAACGGAAGGATGCCGGTCATTTTTAATAGTCAGACTTTGTTGCGGTTCCAACTTCGAGATCATCGGCATGCGGGACATGGTGTGATGAAAATGGAACATGGGATGGACATGAAATAAAGGCCGGGAGCCGATATTCTTCAAGGTCAACGCGATGCTCACCTTGCCCTGGTCGGAGACTTGAGTGACGGTGGAAATTTGAAGAGGCGTCGCCTCTCCTAAAGCCAGCCCAGGCGATAAGCACAACCCCATTAGAACAAGTCCAACGAGGGTTCGGACCCTCCAGAAATTCCCCGGCACCTGCAATTTCCGCAAACTTGGCATACCCGAAATAGTAGCACAATTCAGAGTCCGGCCACTTTGCCAACAATCGAAAGTTCAATACAGGATCAACAGGTATTGCCTTATTAATCATTTAGATAAACATGGCCCTTGGGTCCATTACCGCCCCGTCGGACTTCATTAGGCCCGCCTTGGAAAAACTGTTATTATAGGGATGGAGTTGAGTCCATTGGAAATCCTTTTCGGGAGTCCACGCTATGAACGGTCTATACGGTCTATACGGTCTATTAATATTTCTGGGGATCCTGGTTTTCAGTTCCCTCAAGATCCTTAGAGAGTATGAACGGGGAGTGATTTTTCTGTTCGGCAGGTTTTACCGGGTGAAGGGCCCCGGCTTCATCGTCGTCGTTCCGTTCGTTCAAGCCATGGTGAAAGTCAGCTTGCGGACCGTGGTCATGGACGTGCCGCCGCAGGACATCATCACCAAGGACAACGTCACGGTCAAAGTCAACGCCGTGGTTTACTTCCGGGTGATTGATCCCCAAAAAGCCATTATCGAAGTGGAGGATTTCCTCTACGCCACGTCCCAATTGTCGCAAACCACTCTGCGGAGCATCCTGGGCCAAAACCAGCTGGACCAACTGCTGTCCAACCGCGAGGAGATCAACACTCATCTGCAAAAGGTCATTGACGGTCAAACCGAGCCGTGGGGTGTGAAAGTGGCCAGCGTGGAAGTGAAAAATGTCGATCTGCCGCAGGAAATGCAACGGGCGCTGGCCAAGCAGGCCGAGGCGGAGCGCGAAAGACGGGCCAAGGTCATCCACGCCCTGGGTGAATTTGAGGCCGCCGAGAAAATCGGCAACGCCGCGGACATCATCAACGCCCATCCCCCGGCCTTGCAATTGCGGTTTCTCCAGACCATGCAGGATATTTCATTGGACAAAAGCACCACCACTTTTTTTCCAATGCCCCTCGAGCTGTTCGCCCCGTTCTTGAAGGGGCGCAGTGAGCGCCCGGGAGACAACGATCCCGGCACGGCCTGATGGACCCCGGGCTCGATAAGCGCCGGCAATTCTCGCGGCGTTCCGCCAGCCCGCCATATCTTCCTCCCTACCTTCCTAATTTGCGGGCAAACGGGTTCGGGTTGTAATAAAATATGGACTGTCTAACTTTTTGAGATGACCTCATGGAGCCAGCACAGCACATCGTCAATTTTCTGAACCGTGTGCGCAAAAAACACTTGGCCGTGCAGGCCGCCCACCTCACCTTTTTGGTTTTTGGAATCTTTCTGGTTGGCGTTCTGGTCGGGGCGGGCATCGGTTTTCTTTTTGAAAACGCCTACGCCTACCGGATACCCTACGCCCTCATCTGGCTGGCCATTCTGTTTTTCTGCCTGTTTCGATTTTTCCAACAAACCGCCGCTTTTCGGCTGGATCAAACAGCTTTAAGGGTGGAAGACCGGGTGCCCGGGCTCAACAACTCCCTGATCAATTCCCTGCAACTGGCCGCCCGCCTTAAAGGTTCCGCGGATCGCAAAGACGGCATGTCCCATGAATTGATCGGTGAACTGATCCGCCGAACCCGGGATCAAATTGAAAAAATGAATCCCAGCACCCTGGTGTCCTGGGAAAATACCCGGGCCAGCCGCAACCTGGCAGCCGGTACGCTGATTTTGTCGTTGGCATTGTTGTGGCTATCTCCGGATTATTTTACCCGCGGCGCCAACAGTTGGTTTTCCCAATCGCCACCAACGGCCCACGCTCCCCGGACTGCCGCGGACGCCTCGGCTCCGGCCAACCCGGTGGCGGCGGATTACGTTATCGAAAACCTGGCTCTCACTTTTCATTACCCCGCTTACACCCAATTGCCACCGGCAATCTTCAACCCCAGCGATGGCAAAGTGCAGGTGTTGCCCGGCACGGAAGTCCGAATTGAAGCCGGTCTCAATCATCCGGTGGCAGGCGCCGAATTGAATCTGAACGGCCGCGATCAGCTCGCCATGAATGTCCCTCTGCCCACTCAAATCACCGGCCGCTTTATCGCCAAGGAACCTGGCTACTATCAATTTCAGTTGAAATCTCCTGCCGGGCACAAAACACTACTGCCCACCCGATACCCCATTTCTTTAGGAAGAGACCAGCCGCCGAGCATTAAAATTTTTCTCGCCAATCCCAAGCCGATGTATTACCTGACGGACCGGGTGCACTTTTTCTACGAAACCCATGATGATTATGGGGTGCGAAAAATCGATTTGGTTTTCACTCAAGAAGGCCGGACGCATCGCCAGACACTGAAAAAAATCAAAGGCACGGAAACCGACCTGAAGGGCAGTTACATCTGGGAGTTGAGCGCCACCGGTTTTCAACCCGGAGACTCCATTCAATATTATCTGGAAGTCTGGGACAACGACAACGTGTTCGGGCCCAACAGCGGGCAATCCGAAATGTTCTCGTTTGAGATGTTTGACGCAAGGGAAAAACGCCTGGACCTGCTGGCCCTGCAGGATCAAATGGTGGAAAAAATGGTGAGCCTCCTCGCCGAAAGCCTGGTGGTCAATACCAGCGATTTAAAAAATTCTCCCAGGGATCTGGCCAAATTGAAAGGAATTTTAGCGTCCAGCACCGACCAGTTGATCGGCATCATTCGTATCGCTCAATCCATCGAAGGGCAAGCCCAGGCTATTGATTCCTTCCCCAAACATTATTTGACCCTGCTCGGAAACATCATCGACGATCTCAATAAAATCCGGGAGGAACAAATCCAGTCGATGAACCAAATCAGCAACGCCATCGTCAAGGCAACACCCATCGGCTACAATTTTCCCCCGGTGGAATCGGTCACCTCCAAGTTGATCCGTCACCTGGAAAGAGATATTTTGCTCCTCATAAAAGTCATCAACCGTGAACGCATGGACCAGGTGATGGCCATGGAGCGTGAACTCACCAACCTCGCCGAATCATTACGGGAAGAGTTTGAGAAGCTTAAAAACAGGAAAACGCCTCTGGATTCCGCCCACTTTCAGGCGGCCTTGAAAAAAATCCAGGAAACCATGCAGAAAATCATGGAGCAACTGGCCCGCCAAAATCAGGCCTTGGCGGATGAATTCCTCAACCAGAATGCCTTTGAAAATATGAACATGGAAAACTTCAGCGCCTCCCTGGAAAAATTGATGGATCTGGTCAACAAGGGAAAAATTGAGGAAGCCCTGGAGGAGTTGGAAAAATTCGCAGACGAATTGAGAGCTTTTTCAAATCAGTTGGAAGATCTCAATGCCAATCAGGAAAGTCTGGTCGACATGGAGGTGATGAGAAAACTGGATGAATCTATTCAACAGGTGGAGGAACTGGAAAAAAGCCAAAATAAACTTCTGGAGCAAACCACCGAATTGAACAAAGCGCTCCGGTCCCATCAGGCAGAGAAGTTTGAAGACCGGCTCAGCCAATTTTTTGCAGACCTGAAGAAGGATGTTCAGGCCATTCAAGCTATCCTTGAAGGGGATAGCCAGTTTTTGGCAAATCATTCGGAAATGAAGAAGCTGGCCGACTGGATGGACCAGCAGGAAGAAATCAGCCGAAAAATCCGCGAGTTGAACCAAAAAACCGTGGACTCCGCAACCCAGCCCAACCTGCGGGATCATTTCAAAATATTGAATGAGACGCGTAAAAACCTAGCCAAGGTGGCGGGGGATATCCAATCGTTACGGCTCAAAATGTTTCTGGGATTCAAAAACTTTTTGCCGGAACTCATGGCGAAGTACAACCAGTTGCACGAGTACACGGAG
>SMVS01000145.1 GCA_004357435.1 Nitrospina sp.
ACAACGATTGCCAATCGTGCAAGCATGAAGCACCGCGTTGTGGCCCACCGTCACTTCATCACCGATCATCAACGGCAAGGTTCTGCGCGCCACATGGAGAACACAACCGTCCTGAATATTGGTCCGCATCCCAATCCGAATATAATTGACATCGCCGCGCACCACGGCATTGAACCAGACACTGCTTTCCTCACCGATCACAACGTCGCCGATCACCTGGGCGCTTTCCGCAATCATGGCAGAATCGTGAATCTTCGGTTGGTTGTCTTTGAATGGATGAATCATAGGTCCTTCCCGAATAAAGCTTATTGGATGAATAAAAAAACATCTTTCTTTGCTATCTGAAGAAGCGTCCAGGGGGCCAGCGCCTCGTTGCATTTACAGTTGGAGTAGTATACATTTTATCGCTAAGGGGTGACACCCAAAAGCAGAGCCGTTTCAAAAACCCGATCCTCCCATTCCCTTTTCCAAAACAACCCGTGCCCTCACCATCGCCTTCCTCAACGGACTCTTTTTTTAAACGACAAGTTAACTTTTCCAGACTCAGTTTTGGATTGCTCCTGATCGCTTTTCTTTACATGCTGGCCATCAGTTGGCGCAAGTGGTCCGACCTTATTGTCGATTATGGTCAACAATTGTACGTGCCCTGGCTGTTGTCCGAGGGGCAAGTGTTATACAGGGATATTCACTATATTTACGGTCCCCTTTCATCTTACCTGCACGCCCTGCTCTTCAAAATATTTGGCCCGGGAATTATCGTGTTGGCTTGGTTCAACATCGTTCTCATCGCTGGCCTCGCTTGGATTCTTTATCTGGTTCTGAAAGATATCACCGATGAATTGACCGCCACCGCAGGGACGCTCACTTTCATAACGGTATTTGCCTTCGCCCAATACGTGGGCGGTGGCAACTTCAATTTTGTGGGTGCCTACGTTTACGAGTTGCCCCACGGCATTTTTCTAAGTTTCCTGGCCATACAACAATTCGCTAAATACGCTCGCAATCCCGAACCTCGGCGGTTGGCCATTCTGGGTTTTCTCTGCGGATTGATTTACCTGACCAAGCCGGAAGTTTTTTTGGCCGCTTTCACCGCGCTGGTTATGGGTTTGGCGATGGTGCACCGGTGGGCAAACCCGCAACAGCCGTTTAAAAAGCTTTTGGTGTTTGCTTCATTCTTTTTGATCCCGTCCTTGGGATTTCTTGTGTATTTTTCTTTGCACACTTCCGTTGGAACGGGTTTGGAAACCCTCATCAGCCCATGGGTCCACATCATGAACTCTGAACTGCGGTCGTTACCGCTCTATCAGTGGATGCTGGGCACACGCGACTTCGGAAGCAATCTCATCCAGGCCGTAATATACTTTTTTTTTATTTCCGGATTATTGGTTTTGATATTCCTGGTCAATCGGGTTTTCAAATCTTTTATTGAGTCCCAACGCCTTGCTACCGGGCTCTTCGGCCTGCTTCTTACAGGATTAATCCTGTTGTTATCGGGACAAATTCATTTACTCTCCCTGGGTCGGCCCTTACCTGTCATTTTATTTATTTTTGCCGGATATTTATTTTATAAAATTTTTAATGACTCCCAGGCTAAAACCCCGCGCCCAGAGATATGGGTCGAAACTGTATTGACCGTTTTTTCTTTTTTGCTTTTATTGAAAATTTTATTCAACACGCATATTTATCATTATGGATTTGCCCTGGCCTTGCCGGCGACCTTGATCACGGTCAAAATATTCCTGTATGACTTTCCCCGGTGGGGCCGGCACTTTGGCGCGAACTTATCATTTTGTCGAAGCTTGTCCCTGATACTGGTTCTAATTTTTATATCCGTTCATTTCAAGCTCAATTCTAATATTTACCAGCTGAAGGGCCTGTCCGTGGGCACTCAAAGGGACCGTATTGTCGATTACCATTCATTTTTGGATTCCAGGGGTCTGATCTTCAATGCCGCACTGGATTATATTGACCAAAATTTTGATAAGGGTATTGAGTTCGCTACCCTTCCAGATACGATCATGGTCAATTATTTGTCCCGCCACAAAAGCTCCACGGAATACATTATTCTCAATCCAGGGGTTTGGTTGCTGGTTGGGAATGAAGCGGTGATTGATAGTTTAAAACGATCGTCGCCTCTTTATATTTTGTTGGTCGATCGGGAGTATCCGGAATTTGGTTTAAAAATTTTCGGAAAAGATTTTGGTGCGGGTATTCTAGACTGGGTCATGAAAAATTATTTGCTGGAAAAGCAGTTTGGCAAGACACCTTTTACTGGCCAAGGGTTTGGAATTCAAATTTTAAAACAAAAGGAAACTCAGGAATACGTAAATGAATAAACCTCCTCACTTGTCATCCAACCACTCGCTATTTTCAGATAAGAGGTCCACTTGGACTCCTGTGGCTTTTATATTGGCGCTGTCAGGAATGGCCTGGATGAGCTGGAGAAAATGGCCAGACTTGATGATCGATTATGGGGAACAAGTTTATATCGCGTGGAGGATTTCTGAAGGCGCGGTTCTATACAGGGATATCATTTATTTTTACGGACCTCTTTCCTCATATCTCCATGGTCTCCTATTCAAACTATTTGGACCCGGGATCATGGTTTTGGCGGCCTTTAATATTCTGATGATCGTAGTGCTGACCGCTTTGATTTATGATTTGTTCACTTTCGTTGGAAACCGTTTTACCGGCACCTTAGCCGGGCTGACTTTTGTCACCGTATTCGCCTTTTCCCAGTATATTTGGATGGGAAACCATAACTTTGTGACTTCCTACGTTTATGATTTAACCCACGGGGCTTTTCTATGTTTTTTATCCCTTCGCATGCTCATTAAATATTCTTTAAAGGGGACCCCCGCACGGTCCGCAGGTTTGGGTTTCCTTACGGGATTAATTTTTCTGACCAAATTTGAGGTGATTTTGGCGTGGATCATCGCTCTTACTCTGGCCCTGATATTAATTTTTAATTATAGCCGCCCCCACCGCAAGGAAATCTCCAATCATCTACCAGCTTTCCTGATTGCCGCGTTCGTACCGTCGGGTTTCTTCTTTATATATTTCTCTCTTCAAATGCCAATCTCAAGTGCTTTTGATGTGATGATCGGCCCTTGGACCTATGTGTTCAGCTCCCCCATTCGGAGCATTTCTTTTTATCAATTTGTCATGGGAACCAACTCTCTGCCTGCCAATTTAAAAATAATGACGGTTTATTTTTTTTATGGTGCATTGACATTGGTGGCATTAATTTTATTCAGCCACTTTTCAAAAAAATCATTCAAGAAATCGGTTCTTTTAAATTGGGCTTGCCTGGCCCTGCTGGCAGGTTTGCTGATTTTATTTCGTGGAAAAATTCCCTGGACAGAAACCCTTCGTCCATTACCTGTAATTTTATTCCTGTTTGCAGGTTATCTTTATTTTACTCGAGCAAACCATCTTGATGATCCAATCCAGCTTTCCAAATGGATTATTCTTTCTACTACAGTTACTTTTTCCCTGGCTCTGCTGATAAAAATTATTTTCAAAGTTCATGTTTATCATTACGGTGTCGTTCTAGCCATGCCAGCGACTCTGGTATTGATCCACATTCTATTTTATGAGTTTCCCCTACGAATTTCTCAAATTTCCAATAGCGGGAAATTTTATAAACCCGCCGCATTGATTATATTTCTTATATTTATTTATTCCCATGTTCAATTATCTTCGGAGTTTTACGGGAAGAAAATCTTCCCGGTTGGAAAAGGTTCAGACATGATTCTGGGTTATGATCCGCGCATCGACCCCAAGGATTTGATGTTTAGGGTTGCATTGGAATTTCTAGAAGAAGAAGTGTCGGAGGATGAAGAATTCGTTACTTTTCCCACGGGAACTCTTTTAAACTATTTAACCCGGCGGATCAATCCTATCAACAGTTTGAGCTTCAATCCCGGAACTTGGAAACTGGTGGGAGAGCAACCCATTTTGGATTCTTTGGAAGCGCATCCCCCCGCTTATGTTGTCATAGTGTTTTTTGATTTTATTCATTTTGGTCATCGATTTTTTGGAGTGGACTTTGGTCGTGAAATTTATTCTTGGATTAAAAATCACTACGTTCTGTTAAAACAAATTGGGAAAGATCCGGTCAGGGACAAAACTTTTGGAATTCAAATTTTTAAACGGAAAATTGCGGGAAAAACGGATACCAAAAATCCATCCTGAAACAGGCCCGGTCGATTTATTCAGCCCTGACCAACGTGGACTGATGAGTTTCATGGAGCAGGCGATGGCTGTGTTCCGCCAGGGCCCGCCGGTCTGGCTCCGTGATTTCGGGAAGCACGTGGATGGATACATCCAACCTGGGATGTTTCATAATCCGCAGGCAGTGATCCTTGAAGTTCACATTCGCCCAGCAAGCTACGGAAGGTGAAGAGGCGTCGTGGTATTGAACCAGTATCGGCAATACCGGCTTGGCGGCCCGGATCGCCGCTTCGAACGGAGTGGATTTGAAGGGTCCCACTATCTCTCCGATGGTGGCGCCGCCTTCCGGGAACAGCGCCACGGAGAAACCTTGTTTCAATAAATCGCTGATGGCCGCAATCATGTGCGGCACCTGATGGCGTTTGGCGCGGTCTACAAAAATGGTGCCGCCCAGAGTCGACAACCAGCCAATCACCGGCCAGCCCTTGACATCCGCCATGGAAACAAAAAAAGTTTTGAAGCTGGCGGCCAGCACCAGGATATCCAGAGAACCCACGTGGTTGCTGACGATGAGAGGTGCGGAGCCGTTTACCGGTTTGCCCAGCATTGTGATGTGGATATTCAAGATGAAGCAACAAATCCGAGACCCTTGCCGGGCAACAGACAGGATGGTGCTTTTACTTAAATTCGGGGAGGCAAAAAGCAAAACCCGCACGATGGCGTAAACGATAACCGTAAACACGACCACCGACGACACGCCAATAAAGCGATATATCATTCTGAAAATTCCCATGGATTAAAAAAACGCCTTCCCTTTTTTTCTGCGTTGCAACATGTCCGCCCCCCACAAATCCCGAATGTTTGCAAAATACGAATTCATCATATCTCGAAAACGGATGGGGGCCGACGGCGAACACCCCAACTCTTTTAAAAATTCTTTGGCCACGCGGGACCAAACGTCCTCGGCCTTGAATACACTGTAATGAATACGGTCCCATCCGTAACAGGAATCCAGACCGGTAATCAGGTGCAGAGAATCGCCCACCGCATTCTCCAAAAAATGATTGATCTTGCGGGTAGCGTAAACAGCTTCCATCATCGTGACTCGGGACCTTGGAAAGAATAATAAGCGAAGGCTGTAAAAAATCCAAGTTGGAATTGGTTTTTCAAAGTATGTCGGGATTTTGGTAAAAAAAATTTCAGCGTTCAGATGTTGCAAACGCCGGATGATGTCCTTCAACGCCTCCGTGATTTGATCTGGATGCACACCATACATGATGTCGTTACCGACGTCGGTCAGCAAGGCCAGGATCCTGGTATTTTCAGGCAGGGGCGCGGGCAGGGCCGACCATAGATTACAAGTCTCTATTGAGGAATAAGAAACATGCAGAAAGCCGCCGCGCGCGCAATAACCCCGGCCGGGACCCAGGGCGTTCCAGAAACGCACCCGGCGCGGTGACAATTGGTTTTTTAAGTGACGGGCGAGGGCATAGTAGCCACGCGCCAGGTTGCTGGCCCCCAGCAAGACGAAATATACCGGGGAATCTGCATTTTCTGGGGAAGGAATATCCGTCACGCCTTCAGCCTCCATCTCTATCTGTCAGCAACCTGGTTCAGGGATAAACCCGGTATTCCTTGGGCACACGGACCTGATTGGCTCTCTTGTCCAAACTCTTGTGAAGACCTTTATAATATCTAAGTAGTTTTTTTAGGTTGGAGACTTTGGTCGTGTCGCCCTGGGCCCGGGCCGCCAGGATATCGTATTGGAAGATTTTCCGGGTGTACTTTGTAAATTTTGCTTTCCACCAGGGGCCGCTTTGACCGCCCCAAAGCAATTCGCCCGGTTGGTGGAGAGGCGTCAAAACCATCTCGTTGGTATCGAGGCGTATTTCCAGTTTATAGTTTCCCAGGAAAGTCATGCCCAAAAGCCCATCGTAGCCCTCCCCGCCAGCATGTGGATTGATGTTGGCTTCCACATTTCTGATGGTGGCTCCTCCCACCTGCACTTTTTTCAAAACAACTAACGGGGCCTTTTGTTCGCCGCCCGCCGTACTGAACGTTAGTTGCGGAAGTCGTTTCAAATTTCGGATGCCCAGCTTTTGCGCTATTTCTTCCGAGAGGGTGATGCTGGATGCTCCGGTATCGACCAGCAGATTCGTCTCAACCTTACCATTGAGCAGGACCTTGGCCAGAAAATTGTTGCCGAGCCGGGTGAGGGGAATGACATGTTCCCTGGAGATTTTAACAGGCAGACGAAGGTTGACGCCAAACTCCGAACTGGCAGGAGCCTCTTTTAAGGTTTCGAACCCCCGGCCTTGCCGGTATTGCGAAGGAATTTTTGAAAGACTGTCGGTGAAATGCACTTTGCCGTGCTCGTCTTTCCATTTATAAATTTTAGCCTGCACCAGAGCCGTTTGCAACACCACCACCCAACAACAAACGGCTACCAGCAATGAGATAGATTTATTCAAAGAGTATGGATTTGGCATACACCTCCCTGGGTTTTATTCCATCCGACGGCCCCACCACACCCTCGCGCTCCATAACTTCTATCATGCGGGCCGCGCGGTTATAACCGACACGCAACCTTCGTTGCACCATGGAAATGGAAGCCTGGCGTTCCCTGGCCACCAGAGCCACCGCCTCATCATATTTCTCGTCAAACTCTTCTTCAGAATCTTCCTGTTTGCTGGTCTCCGCCAGCTGGTGGAACACGTCTTCCTGATATTCCGGTTTTTTACCCTGTTGTTTGATGAAGTTGATGATGCGATTGATTTCGTCATCGCTCAACATGGAGCCGTGGATGCGTTGCAGTTTCGAGGTCCCCGGCGGCAGGAACAACATGTCCCCCTTGCCCAGAAGTTTTTCAGCGCCGATGCTGTCGAGAATGGTGCGCGAATCGACCCGGGAAGTCACCTGGTAGGAGATGCGCGCTGGGAAGTTGGCTTTGATGATGCCCGTGAGAACATCCACCGAAGGGCGTTGGGTGGCGACAATCAGGTGAATCCCCGCAGCGCGCGCCATCTGGGCGAGACGGGTCAGAGACTCTTCCACGCCTTTGGAAGCCACCATCATCAGATCCGCCAGCTCGTCGATGATGATAACAACATAGGGAAGCTTGGTGGGCACTTCCTCTGCCTTGTCCGGCAGAGTATCTTCTGATGCTTCCGACTCCGCGACCGGTGCTGAAGATTTGGGCTTTTTACTTTTTTTCTTTTCAAGTTCCTTCCGTTCGCACTCCTTCTTTTCCACCCAAAGGTTGTAACCGGTGAGGTTACGCACCCCGGAATCCGCCATCATTTTGTAGCGTCTTTCCATTTCGGAGACCGCCCACTGCAGGGCCGAGGCCGCCTTTTTGGCATCGGTCACTACTGGAGCGATGAGGTGAGGCAGGCCGTCGTACATGGACAGCTCCAGCATTTTGGGATCGATCATGATCAACTTGACTTCGTCCGGAGTGGCGTTGAGGAGCAGACTGCAGATCATCGTGTTGATACCCACGGATTTACCGGAGCCGGTCGACCCGGCCATGAGCAGATGCGGCACCAAAGCCAGATCCTGCACCATCGGGCGTCCAATGTTGTCTTTACCCACCGCCAGAGCCAGCCGGGAGTTGGCCTCCGCAAACGCGCTCGAGCTGATGATTTCCTTGAACGCGACGGTTTCCCGCTTGGGATTGGGAAGCTCAATGCCCACTACCGATTTACCGGGCACCGGCGCCAGAATGCGGACACTGGGCGCCCGCATGGCCAGCGCCAGGTCATCGGTTAAAGAAAGGATGCGGCTCACCTTGATACCGGGCGCCGGCTCAAACTCGTAGAGGGTGATGACCGGACCCGGCAGGACCTGCACCACCCGGCCCTCCACCCCAAAATCCGCCAGCTTGGTTTCCAGGATGGTGGAGTTGAGCATGATCTCGCTTTTCATTTTTTCTATATCCTTCACCTTGACCGGATCGTCCAGCAAAGACAGCGGCGGCAACTGATAGTTTTCCGTTTTACTGATAAAAGGAAAATCCTCCTGCACGGCAAACTGCGGTTTCTTTTCTTTTTGCTCCGGAGGCGGCTCCAAGTCCAAGGTTTTGGTTCCGGGGGAAAGCAATTCTCTGGAAATGATCACCGGTTCGCTCAACCTGCGCTTTTTCTTTTCCCTGCTGGCCGATCGTAAAATGCTGAGAGAATCTTGAAAGGCATCCCGAATGCCTTCGAAAACTTTTACCAGCAGTACGGCCAAGTGACCCAGGCCCTGAAATAAAAGCCGGCACAAGCCTTTCAACGCTTTGCCATTCCATTCGAGTAAAGCGTTGACGGGAATTCCCAGCATGGCCACCCCGGCCAGCATCATCAAGGTGATCAACACCAATCGTGCGCCGAACGGACTCAACCAAAAGACCATCAAATAGGAGGCGCGATGCCCCACCAGACCTCCCGCTTCCACGGCATCGCCAAAAAAAGGATCGGCCCGGAACTGCACGCCCAGCAAGGAACAGAAGCCCAATAGAAAGAGCGTGCCAAATCCCAGGACCATCGGCCACCGTGAAAATTCCCGGCCGCGGATCAAGGCTCCGCCGACCAGAAAGATGATCGCCGGAAAAACGAAAGCGCCGCTTCCAAAAACCTGGATCAGAGAATCAGCCAGGTGAGCGCCCACCACGCCTCCCAGGTTTTTTATTTCCGTTTCCTGGGAAGAAAATTTATTGAAGGATGGGTCGTCAATGGAATAAGACAACATGGAAACCAGGATCAATAGTGAAAATCCAATGGTGAGGATTCCAAAAAAATCCCGGGTCAGGTGTGATGCTTTAGGCTCTGTCATTTTTAAATTGCTCGGCTGGTTTTGAGGTTATCAATCTTTGCGTGTCATCTTGCAGTACGGTGTTCTTTACGGGACCTTTGTTATCAGGATCTGGAAAATCCAGAGTGAAATGAAGACCCCGGCTTTCCTGCCGTTCCAAGGCGCCATGGATGATCAATTGCGCGGTGATGGCAATATTTCTCAACTCCAGGGTGTCCTTGGTGAGGTTGAAGCTCCAGTAGTATTCCTTGATTTCTTCCAGGAGCATGGCAATCCGCCGCCGCGCCCGGTACAGTCGTTTGTTGGAACGCACAATGCCCACGTAATTCCACATCAGGCGGCGAATCTCATCCCAGTTGTGCGACACCACGACAGACTCGTCGCTTTCGACAGCAGACCCGCTGTCCCATTCCGGAATGATCTCCTGCAGGGCGCTCAATCCGGGCGTCAATTGCAACAGTCCGATGGCTTTGGCGGCGGCGCGGTGCGACAACACCAGCCCTTCCAGCAGGGAGTTGCTGGCCAACCGGTTGGCCCCGTGCAAACCCGAGTAGCAGGTTTCCCCGGAAGCGAAAAGCCGTGGAATATTGGTTTGGCCGTTCAAGTCCACCATCACCCCACCGCACATATAATGTGCCGCCGGCACCACGGGCAGGGGCTGTTGCGTCATATCGAAGCCAAAGGACTGGCAGGTTTTGTAAATATTCGGGAACCGTTCGCGGATGCGGTAGCCTTCCATGTGGGTGACGTCGAGGTAGACGCAGTCGTCGCCGCTTTTTTTCATTTCGTGGTCGATGGCGCGCGCCACCACATCGCGCGGCGCCAGGCATCCCAGGGGATGGTAATTTTCCATGAAGGTGTCGCCGTTCTTCAAACGCAACAGGCCGCCTTCCCCCCGCATCGCTTCGGAAATTAAAAAAGACTTGGCTTGCGGGTGATACAGGCAGGTCGGATGGAATTGGAAAAACTCCATGTTGGCGATTTTGGCTCCCGACCGGTAGGCCAGGGCAACGCCGTCGCCGGTGGCGGTATCGGGGTTCGAGGTATAAAGATAAACTTTGCCGGCGCCGCCAGTCGCCAGAAGCACCACTTTACCCACAAAGGTGATGACCTCGCCCGTGGCTTCGTCCAACACGTAGAGCCCCACCGCCTCGTCACCGGGGCCGCCCGGTGAAATTTTGGGGTCCAAATTGGAGCGGGTGATGATGTCGATACCCATATGAAAGGTATAGATATCGATATTGGGCTGGTTGCGGACGGCGGCAATGAGAGTGCGCTCGATTTCCCAACCGGTGAGATCGTCGGCATGCAGAATGCGGCGTTTGGAATGACCGCCTTCCCGCGTCAAATGGAAATCTTTGCTCCCGGTGCGGGTGAACTGGGCGCCCAGCTGGATCAGTTCCCGAATTTGAGCGGGGCCTTCGCGGATGATACAACGGACCACGTCTTCCTGACACAAACCACGCCCGGCTTCGATGGTGTCGGAAACATGCAGGTCCACCGAATCATCCTCGGCCATGACGGAAGCGATGCCGCCCTGCGCATAGCGGGTGGCGGATTCCTCAAGGGCGTCCTTGGTGATCAACGCTACCGACCCGTATTTGGCGACCTTCAAGGCAAACGTGAGTCCCGCCAAACCACTGCCTAAAACCAAAAAATCCCGTGCAATCTTCATAATGGAAGATTATATGCCTCTAGACCTTTAAATTCAATGGGATAATACCAGACCGGGCAAGGCCCGGAGCTAAATGGGTCAAACATCTCCTGGTATTTAACAATTACTGAGCATGGTTTCCCAAGTTCAGCTATTTGGGTCCAGCGGCACGCTGGCCGGGCGGTAAAGAAGTATTCCGATCAATATCAGGGAAGTAACACCGCTAATGGCGAGCCCCGTATTGAAACCTTCGGGATAATAATCAAATTCCAGAACGTGACTGCCGGGTTCCAGTTGCACCGCCCGGTAAAAATGGTTGGCCTGAAGAATCGGTTTCTGTTCGCCATCCACGGTAACCGTCCAGCCGGGGAAATAAGAA
>SMVS01000146.1 GCA_004357435.1 Nitrospina sp.
CCATCGGAAGCTTCTTCACCGGCGCGGTGGGCACCGATGCGGAGGGTTTGATCTTCAGCATCAGCACACTGGTTCCCGGCGCTTACGGCACCATCGATTTATCGCTAGGTGTGGCGGAACAATTGAACCGCGAATTGAGTGTTCTGGTGGATTCCACCGTGAGCGGCCCCCTGACAGCTGCATTGGCCATCACCACGAACACCATCGACGACTTGGCGGAAACCATCGAGGACCTGGAGTTTCGCCTGGAATCGTTTGAAGACAACCTCCGGAGAAAGTTCGTCAATCTGGAAATCATTTTGGGGCGGCTGGATACCCAAAGGTCCGCCATGCAAGCGGCACTGGCCGGACTCAAAAGTATACGCAGTAACAATTGATTTAACAAATTCTTGAAGGAGTGACCTGAATGGATGCATCGCAACGTTACAGCGAATACCATAATAATTCCATCTCCACATCCTCTCAAGGCAAGCTCATCGTGATGATGTATGAAGGCGCGATCCGGTTCGTCACCCAAGCCATCACCTGCATGGATCAAAAAGACATCTCAGGGCAAGGAAACAACATCCAAAAAGCGTACGATATCGTCAATGAGCTGTCGCTGTCCCTGAACTTGGATGAGGGGGCGGAAGTTTCCCGGAAACTCGACAACCTTTACCAGTTTATTTTAAAACAATTGACCCTGGCCAACATCAAATCCGACAAAAAGGCTCTGGCGTCTGTGCTTAAAATTTTATCCCCTTTGAAAGAAGGTTGGGAGCAAATATCCGGTGGTAAACATTCGGCGGATATTCCGGCGCCGAATGAGGCGTTGCCAAAAAAATTCGCCGCCAAGTGTTGATCCCTCACAGGCATCCCCCATTTTTTTCAAACCATTAAATTTTAAAATACTGCCGCGCTGCAGAAAGCCCGCAAAATTTCTGCGGCTTTTTTTTGACAAACACCAGGACATGTGATAAAAACCCGCTCTCCATAAACTTCGATTCCAGCAAATTCAACACTCAGTGCTTTTATGAAAATTCACGAATATCAGGGCAAGGAGCTTCTCAGTAAATACAACGTTCCGGTTCCCAACGGAAAGTTGATTCACTCAGCAGACGAGGCCGCCGAAGCCGCCCGCGAATTAGGGACGAGCGTGGTGGTGGTGAAAGCTCAAATCCATGCCGGTGGCCGGGGCAAGGGCGGTGGCGTCAAGCTCGCCAAAAGCCCCGAGGAAGCCGCCCAATACGCGGGCCAAATACTGGGCATGACGCTGGTGACTCACCAAACCGGTCCCGAGGGACGGTTGGTCAAAAAAGTGCTGATTGAGGAAGGGATGGAGATCGCCAACGAACTCTATATGGGAATTCTGATCGACCGCGAAAACAGCCAGGTGATGATCATGGCTTCAGAAGCGGGCGGCATGGAAATCGAAGAAGTGGCGGCGGCCACACCGGAACGAATCATCAAGCAACATGTGGATCCTCTGATTGGCGTTAAACCTTATCTGGCCAGAAAAATCGCATTCGCCCTCAACCTGAGAGGCGCCGCTTTAAAGCAGGCCATCCCCTTCATCATCAATTTGTACGATTGTTTTGTTAAAGAGGATTTGTCCTTGCTGGAAATCAATCCGTTGGTGGTCACGAAAGACGACCGTGTTTTGGCCTTGGATGCCAAGATGGACATCGACGACAACGCGCTCGGCCGCCATGCCGACACTTACGCGTACCGCGATCTGGATGAGGAAGACCCCAACGAAGTTGAAGCCGGTAAATATCGCCTCAACTACATTCAGCTGGACGGCAACATCGGATGCATGGTCAATGGCGCCGGTTTGGCGATGGCGACCATGGACATCATCAAGCACACCGGCGGCGAGCCCGCTAATTTTCTGGATGTCGGAGGCGGCGCCGACGAAGAGATGATTGAAAACGCGTTCCGCATTCTCGTGGTGGACCCCAAGGTGAAAGCCCTATTCATTAATATTTTTGGCGGCATCCTGCGGTGCGACCTGTTGGCCAACGGAGTGGTGGCCGCCGCCAAGAAACTGAACCTCAAAATTCCCGTGATCATTCGGATGGAAGGCACCAACATGGAAGAGGGCCACCGCATCCTCAACGAATCCGGATTGAATTTTATTGTGGGCAATGGCATGAAGGACTCCGCTAAAAAAGTGGTGCAGGCAATCCAATGAGTATATTAGTAGACGAAAAAACACGGCTTCTGGTACAAGGCATCACCGGGCGGGAGGGCCAGTTTCACACTGGTCAGGCCATCGAATACGGAACAAATGTGGTGGCGGGAGTCACGCCCGGCAAAGGCGGCCAGTCGGTTCTCGACGTGCCGGTATTCGACACCGTTAAAAAAGCTGTGGATAAAACCAAAGCCAATGCCACCGTGATTTTCGTTCCGCCGGCATTTGCGGCCGATGCCATTCTGGAAGCGGCGGATGCTGGAATCGCGTTGATCGTTTGCATCAGCGAGGGCATCCCGGTGATTGACATGGTGGAGGTATACCACTATTTGGAAGGTTCGGATTCCCGCCTGGTCGGTCCCAACTGTCCCGGCGTCATCTCTCCCGGCAAAGCCAAGATTGGCATCATGCCCGGCCACATCCATAAAAAAGGCAATGTCGGCATCATTTCGAGAAGCGGTACCCTGACTTATGAGGCGGTCAGCCAATTGACCGCCCTGGGCATCGGGCAGTCGACCTGTGTCGGAGTGGGCGGCGATCCCATCATCGGAACGCGTTATATTGATGTTCTGAAAATGTTCCAGAAAGACCGGACCACGAAGGCCATCGTCATGATTGGGGAAATCGGCGGAACCGCTGAAGATGAAGCGGCTTATTTCATCAAGAAGAACATTTCCAAACCGGTGATCGGTTTCATAGCCGGACAAACCGCACCTCCGGGCCGACGCATGGGTCACGCCGGGGCGATCATTTCAGGCGGCCAGGGCACGGCTGAAGAAAAAATGAAGATCATGAAAAAGTGCGGCATCAAGGTCTGCAAAAGCCCGGCGGACATCGGCAAAACCGTTGCCAAATATCTGTAATTCCCGCCACCCGCCGCTCATCACTTATAAAGATCCGCCCGCGTGAGCGGTAGCCCTGACGGTCCCTTCGAAGAACGTTTGGTCGCCACCACTTGGCAGATATGCATCGAACCATCCCTGAACCCGGTTGCAACTCCCGCCAGGTAAAGCGCCCACATCCGAAATTTTTCGACCCCCACGAACCCGATCGCCTCGTCTTGGCGGGCCATGAGTCTCCGGTACCAGTGCTGACAGGTCATGCCATAATGTTCGCGCCAGGCTTCGATGTCATGCACCTCAAACCCGGCAAGTTCCATCGTGTCAACTGTGTGCCCAATATTATCGAGCTCGCTTCCCGGAAAAATATATTTCAAAATCAGACGCCGCTCGGGCCTGATCCGGCGGGCTTTGCGGCGCGAAGCCTTGGCCCGGCGTGAAATGCCATGGTTTAAAAGAATGCCCCGGTCCCGCAACAGCGAATTGATCTTCTGAAAATATTTTGGCATGTTGGCGATACCAATCGCCTCGAACATGGCCACGCTGGCCACCTTGTCATAAGTGCCCTCCAGAGTCGCGTAATCGCGGAGCTCGACGGTCACTTGATCGGCCAAGCCGAGCTGGTTGATTTTTTCCGTGGTAAAGTCAAACTGCTCTTGCGACAGGGTCACGCCATGCGCTTTCACCCCATAATGCCGGGCGGCGTGACAGAGCAACCCGCCCCAGCCACAACCGATTTCAAGTAGTTTCTCACCTGGCTGGAGACGCAGTTTGCGACAAATCATTTCCAGTTTGTCGTGCTGGGCCTGTTCGAGGGAATTGTTGGCGTCTGTGAAATAGCCACACGAATACTGCATCTCGGGGTCGAGAAACAACGCATAAAAATCATTGCTGATATCGTAATGAAACTGGATGAACTTTTTATTGTCACGGCTCGGTTCATCCCGGCCTACCGCATCATCCTGATACTCGTGTTGTACGGTTATATCTCCGGAAGGGGAAAAAAGAAGCGGCAGTGCCTGGCGGATCAGGAAGAACTTGTTCAACGTCTTCAATTTCTTCCGCACCTGTTTCTCACGCACGAGCGCGATCAAATCAATCAGGTCGCCGTGAATTTCAAGGTGGCCATTCACATAGTGCAGGAGCAGGTGTTCGAGAGTAGGCCGACGCATGAGCGCCCCGAGGACTCCCGGCCCATTGATGGCAATGAAGAAACCGTCATGAACGTCTTGCCCCAGCGGCACCATGGAGCCGTCCCACAGGCGGACCGAAAACCGGGCATTGATTGTTTTGCCAATATACTCGAGTATCCGCCGAATGGCGGCCAATCTGTTTTCTGCTGAGAAAAAAAACATTTTCAACTCCGTTTTGGAACATTCGAAACCAGCCTTAAAACCATTCGCCCGGTTTTGGCATCTAATGATTATGGAAAAACAATTCTGTTCCAAATGTGGCGCTGAAAACGTAACCGATTCGGCCTGGTGTGAAAAATGCCTGAACCCGTTCCGCTCGTATGGCGATGACAAGATCCTGCAGTGCCCGGCCTGTTTCCATCCCAATGATTACGCGCAGGACCATTGCGAAGTCTGCCACGAACCGTTGAAACCGGGACAAGTGGAGTGATCAACCCTCCGCTTCGGCGGAATCGCGATTCGATTGCAACTGATTCAACTCGGCTTCGTAATCAAGGTTGCTGAATATTTCGCCTTTGCGGAAATTGGCGAAATACAGTTTGGCGTAAATCCCAATGATGGCGTGCAGGGCTTCGTGCTCGTCCACGCCGCCCGTTTTCAGCCGCTGGTAGGTTTCGGCCACAAACTCAGGAGAGTAATCCTGAATTTGCTTGTCCACCACCACATGCAGGACGGTGTGGACAAAAGGATTGACCACCTTGCCGTCTATCTCCTGCGGATAAATAGCCATTTCCCCCATATCCCAAATCGAATCGAACTCAGGATGCAAGTCCATGATTTGGACGATTCGTTCATCCACTTCCGCAATATCTTTTCCCTCAGACCGGTCGCCCGCCACTCGCAGAATACGGGTCTGAGTTTCCTTATCAAATTTCATAGCTTCACCTTTTCTAAAACCTGCTTATTTTCCACACCCCTTTGGGGAGGCGAGAGATTTTAATTCATACGGTCCAATAATTCTAGAAATAAAAGGGGTGAGTTGTATCGCAAACTGTAACACAGACTGGATACGCTCAGAGACCCCGGCCTCACGCGTCTCAGGGGGTTACGGATGAGTGTGTGCGGCGTGCCCGGCCACTTCCGCCCCCATAGACCATGAATACCCTTTTGCCCTGACGCACATGATATTTGGCCCATGCCGGGGATTTGCCGCCGTAACTCGCCTCGGGGTCTTCCCCTTCCGCCTTCAGGAAGTCCGGGTAATCCAATCCTGCCTCGAAAACTTCCAGAAGCAGAGAATCGGAGGTGAAGCCCTCGCCCGTAAAACTGATTTTGCCTAAAAATTCCTGTATCTCGCTCGGATCGTTCAGTTCTATAGATTTCATTATTTTTTCAGGTATTTTAAAATTAAACAAAAAGTTTTGACTCAGGCTAACCATTTGATATGGTAAGACCCTCTTCAGCCTGATTTTTCGAGTATATTAACACACGCCCCGCAGGCCGCAAAATTAGGAATCGTTTAGGGCACTCATAACCAAAGGAATATTTATGTTGACCGAGAAAAATCTGGTACTCACCCGCGCCGAACCTGAAGGCAACGGGGGGCTTCAATTTGTTTACCGGATCCACAATTATGGGCTGACGGCCTGCAGTCCTCCCAAGGAAGACGTGGCCATGATCCAATGGCAAGTGGATGTCATAAAATATCTGGATGACAAGACCCTGCGGTTTGAGATTTGCCACAGCACCGACCTGGCCGATAAAACTTTAACCTTCCGCAATGACAAGACCATCAATGAGTTTCTTGAGAAAGCATTCGTATATTTTGAAGAGTTGCATACTTTGGAAAAAATGATGGAGAAGTCCTGACCGCCGTTAGGCATGTTAAAAATCAACCCCCGGTTGACCCAAAAGATGATCGGGCAGTTTCTTTCAGACCTCAAGGAATCATTGAGCCACCCCGATAAAAACAAATAATCAATTTAAATTCAATAAGTTATAAATATTTTCTTGGAAAATCTCAAGTTCAGTAGCGGCATGTCTGCAAGATTGTTTCAAAATGGGCGAAATTAGCTGATTTTTTTTAATTGACTCCCTATTAAAATTGTAAAATTTTATCAATCATGGTAAGTTGTCCCTCTTGCAAGTCAGGGGATAGAGAGCAGTTACCAATCGAACTCCACAGTCAATTTTTTTTGCATTTTGTAAATAAATATATAGTGTTTAACCCCTTTAAATACAATAACCATTAGAGGAATCGTTATGGCAGACCAACAGACCGCCAAAAAAGAAAAATGGGTCCCAAAAG
>SMVS01000018.1 GCA_004357435.1 Nitrospina sp.
AAACCTCATCTGTCCTGCTGAGCCGGAAGCGTGAATCAACCCGCCCGTCCCCTTCGGGAAAGGGGAGTTTTTTTTATTTACTCAGCTGGCGCTTTAAAGTGTTCTTGTCGATGTGGTGAAACAGGTCGACCTGCCCCTTGATTTTGAGTTGGGTGTCTTCCTCGTAGCTGAAACTTTCGTCTTCGTGAATCGTTATTTTCAATTCGTAGCGGACGGTTTTAAACTCTTTATCCAAAAACTTATTGGAACAGATGCCATAGGTTTCCGACCCGACATCGGCCGCCAGCTCGAACGACTTGGCATTCGCCTCCACGGTCCCCCCAGCGAGGACGGTCACCCCACGCGGGATTATAAAACAGCGCAGAACCTGTTTTGCTTTGGCATCCCACAGCCAGTATCCCAACTCCTCATGGAAAGGATTCGGTGTACCCACCCGCCAGGCGGTGGTGGCGTAACGCAAGCCGTAGAGCGCTTGCTCATGGTTGTTCACCGGGCCCATAGGTTCGAAGGTGATGCGTTCGCGGAACTTGTTGGTCTCCACGCCCCGGTCGTCGTCAGGCGCCGTGTCATCGCCTTTTTCACCTTCCCAAACACCGGCTAGCGGCGCCAGCGGTCCCAGATTCTTGATGATTTCATCGGTCATAAATTATCCTCTCCTCTCATTTTATTAAATTGCCTCCGGCGCTTCGCCGGCGGGCGTTGCCCGGGCTGGGCAACGGATTTCCAGGTGGTTGCCGTCCGGGTCTTTGAAATGAACGGATTCCCCGCGCCCCATCACCAGCGGTCCCTTAAATTGGATCTGATGCTGTTTCAACTCCGCGATGATCCCGGGAAAAAGTTCGCGCGTCGTGGCGAAAGCCATGTGGGCGTAGCCCTGTTTGCTGAGCGTGGCGAGCGCGTCCTGCAACTCCAGGTCGCGGGTTTCGAACAGGTGCAAGCCGGTATTTCCCGTACCCAGCATCACATGGCGGATGTCCTCGGCGTAACGTTCGGTAACCTCGAACCCCAAGACTTCCGTATAAAATGCCAGCGCCCGGTCCAGGTCGCGCACGTTCACTCCGATATGATGCATTCCCTTCAGTTTCATAGGCCCATCATCCTATATAGGCCGGCCTGAATCAACTCCTTGGCAGGCCAGCGTGCCGTCCCTTGCAAGGAAGGCACCCCTGGCGGGGGGCAAATGGCTAACCTCCGAAATCATGCCCAGCAATTTTTGAGCGCAAGAAGAGTCCGACCTATTTGCTCCGGCGCTTCGCCAGTTGCCTCCAGGTGCAACTTGGAAGGATTGACAAATTGGACTGGAAGAAATACAGTTGAATCTCCCAATATCTTAAACAGGCAAGGCAATTTCCTATGGAGGTATAAAATGATCGGAGAAATTATCCCGGTAAAGAATTCCTGCAAGCAACAGTCGGATCACTCTGAACCCAATAAGCCACCGCGATTCATGGCCATCGTGGTTCCAATCCTCACCGGCCTATTTCTTATTACGGGGCCGGGTGTGGGCCAAAGCATGGCGGGAGAAGTTTGGGTCGCCAATATGAAAGGTGGCAATACCCAGGTGATCGATACCGGGTCCAACCAAGTGGTAAAAACCATCGCGACGGGTAAGGGGGCTCATAATGTGACCTTCAGTCCGGATGGCAAGCTGGCCTTCATCGCTAATCTGGGCACCAGCACCATCACCATCATCGACGCGGAGACCAAGGAAAAACTGGCCGACGTTTCCGCCGGTACCAAGTCGCATGATGTGGCGGTTTCGCCCGATGGTAAACTCGCTGTTTCCTGCAATGTCGCGTCAGGGGATATCACCTTCATCGACATCGCTTCCCAAAAAGCTTTGCACACCATGGCGACAGGCAAGAAAGCCATCACCGCCGTGTTCTCCCCGGATGGACAGCAAGTGTACGTGGTCAATGCGGGCGCGGCCAATATTTCGGTAGTGGATGTGAATACGTATCAGATCATTAAAACGTTGCCGGGGGCCAAAGGGGCCATGGTGATTAAACCGACCAACAATTGGAGCCAGTTTTGGCTCAACGCTCCGGCGGACAACAAAATGTTGTTGGTGAATACCGAGACGGGTGCGGTGGAAGCTTCTATTGATGTGCCCGGAGAACCGCATGGCGTGGCGCTCAGTGCCGATGGCAAAACCCTGTTTGTCGGGCAACGGGGATTAGGCCAGGTGGCGAAGATCGACATCGCCAGCGGAAAAATTATCAAAACCGTATCGCTGGGGAAACGTCCCGATATGATTGCTATCAGTTCCGACGGGAAGTCCATTTATGTGGCGATTCGGGATGAAAACAAGCTGGTCACCGTGGCCACGGACGATTTGAGCGTCACCGGTCAGGTCGCCACAGGTGGGGAAACCCATGGCGTGGCCTACCGGGATTGACCGGCCAGCCTGCGGCTGGGCGCAACCGGCGAAGCGCCGGAGCAAATAAGTCAGACCCTTCTTGCGCTCAACGATGACTAGGCATGACTCTCAAGCTCAGCTAGTTGCTTCCCCCGCAAAGGGGCCAGGTTCACCTGGAGGCAACCGGCGAAGCGCCGGAGCAAATAAGTCAGACTCTTTTTGCGCTCAACAATTGTCGGGCATGATTCAAGAATGACAAACCACCCCTCCTGTGTCCTCCCCTTGGCAAGGGGAGGAAGGATCGGGACACCCGATCCAGGTGGGGTGATCTGTCCAAGGTTCAGCCCTTTGCCTCCCTCGCTAGAGGGTGCCTCCCCTGCTAAGGGGCCAGGTTGCACCTGGAGGCAACCGGCGAAGCGCCGGAGTAAATAGGCCAGACTCTGATTTGCGCTCATCCATTGCGGGGCATGCAACTGGAACTCAGCCCTTTGCCTCTCTCGCTAGAGGGTGCCTCCCCTGCTAAGGGGTGGCGCGCGGGCCGAATAAAATAATCGCGGTGCCTGCCAGGCAAACGGCGGCCCCAAAAAAATCCCAGCGATCCGGTTGAGCGCCTTCCACGATCCAAAGCCAGGCCAGGGAAGCCACGATGTAAACTCCGCCATAAGCCGCAAAGGCCCGTCCCGCGAATGCCGCATCGATCCGGGTCAACAATAAAGCAAAGATCACCAATGCCAGGAGGCCGGGGAGAGTCCAGAGAACGCTTTTATCCAAGCGAAGCCAGGCCCAAAAGGCAAAGCACCCGGCGATTTCAGCGACCGCCGCGGCCATGTATAAAACCAACGCGTTTATGGAAGTTAAACTCTGGATCATGTTTTTCTCAGGGTCAGATCAAATTGACCCACGGGCAGGTGGTCCACTGTACGAAAAAGAACGGTGCACTGCGCCTGCTCCGTCGGGGAATGTTTCCTGAAGAGCCGGTCTTTGGCATTCAACGGGTCCCCGAAAAAATACATTTGGGTGGTCAACGGAAGGTGACTGCGTGAGCGGACCGTGAAGTGAATGTGGGGCGGCCGCGTCCAAAACCAGTGGACCGGATAGGAACCGGGCTTGACGGTTTTGAATCCATATTCTCCCTTGGCGTTGGTGGTGGCTTTCCCCCAGTATTGAAAATGCGGATCCAATGCCGCGGAATTGTTGTCACCGGGATGGTTGTACTTGCCGGTGGTGCAGGCTTGCCAGATTTCCACCGAAGCTCCGGCCACCGGCTGGCAGGATTCATCCCGCACCCGCCCTTGAATGAGGATGACCTCGCCGAGCGCCTTTTGGGATGGACGGTTGACGAAAGTGAGATCGTTGTCTTTATCCAACGGTAATTTTAAAGGATAAAACGGCCCCGCCGTTTCCCGTGGTGTCGGGATGCAGGCCGCGCGAGCAGGAACGGGTTTCATCATTTCCGCGGCAACCAGGGTTGCCAACGCAAAAGCGCTTTTTACAAAGAGCCGTCGCGACAGTTTGAAAACATTTTCCATGCTATCTCTCTACTGCAAGATGCGCCGAGCAGGATTTTTATTGGCCCGCGCCGAGCGATCGAACCCTCGGCCTTTAGCGTGCGATTCAAGAACCAAGAGGTCAACTCTTTTACATTTTAATACTATTGAGTTGTATTTGTTCATGAATCTGAAAATTCAAGCCTTCAAAATTCCTGGTGGGGGGGGCACGGTTGCCGATGGTCTCCGATACAATTACGATATCGTTGCGGAGTTTACGGTGTTAAAGTTTAAAGCATTCAACTTGACCTGAGTTAAGTTCCTTGCCGGTGAGTCTGGTGGTGCCGGACTTTGCCGGTGATTTGACTACAATGTGCCCCCTGTTTAGGACAGGTTGCTTTGGGTTCTGTCAATTATTTTTATGGTTTTGGATATTGTCATAATCTTGACTTATTTTGTGGTCATCTTTACTTTAGGGATTGTAAAGAGGGACGACCAAAAGACCACGGCCCATGAATATTTTTTAAAATCGAACACCCTGCGCTGGCCCGCCATTGCATTTTCGACCATTTCCACAAACATCCATGCGGGTCATTTTATTGGAATGGCGGGCTCGGCCTATTTATATGGATTGGTACAGGCAAATTTTGAAATCAACGCTATTCTAGGTATTTTAATTGCCGCATTTGTTTTTATCCCGCTCTATCTCGCCGCTAACGTAACCACTATCAGCCAATTTTTTGAACAGAGACTCGGATTGAAGGTGGCTTTCACCTATTCAGTTTTGATGATCTTGCTCTATGGGTTTCTTTATCTTGGTACCGCGCTCTTTTGGGGGGCTTATGCCATCAATGCTATTTTTGAAGAAAGCATCCGCTTCATTCATCACGACCCCATGACCCGCATTTTTATTATTACAATAATATTGGGCGTTTTCTCGGCGACGTACACCTACTTAGGTGGAATGGGTGCGGTAGTAAGAACAGACATGGCTCAATTTGTCTTGATGGTCATAGGGGGAGTGATCCTGGTTACTGTCGCATTGAAGGAACTGGGTGGGTGGGCCATGCTTTACGCAAAAACTCCCAACTTGATGCATTTGCATATGCCATTGGATCATCCCAAACTTCCCTGGCCGGCGCTATTAGGAATGATGCTTTTAAATCTCAATTATTGGGGTTGCAACCAGATTATTTTACAGCGGGCGCTGGCCGCCAAAAACATCTACCACGCCCAAGTAGGATTGATTGTTGGCGGATTCTTAAAGTACTTGATGGCCTTGATCATCATCATTCCCGGGATAGCTCTAGTGGGGATCCTTTCCGATCGGCCGCTTTCTGATCCGGATCTTGCCTATCCAACTTTGATTATTGAACTTTTACCCACAGGGTTAAAAGGAATCATTCTTTGTGGTTTGTTTGCTTCGCTAATGAGCAGTGTGGACTCCATTTACCATTCGGTTTCAACCCTGTGGTCAATAGATATATATAAGAAATATATCAACCCCGGAGCAACCGATAGTGAAATGGTTGCTATGGGTAGAAAAGGGATTTTAGGAGCTTTGTGTACGGGTTTATTCTTTGCCTATGTGGTCACCTACGTAAAATTTGAGGACCCAAATTTTGCCCTGACTCACTGGTTTAACGAGGCTTCCTACTATGTAAAAAATGGATTTGTATTTCTTATTGTTTGTGCTGTATTCCTAATCAGCTCATCTAAAAAGCTGGTATTTCATACTCTCATTGGAAGTGTTGGCCTCACTATATTGTTAAAGTGGTTGGCACCGGACATGAACTACCTCAATCGCTCTACTCTTATAATTATTGCGGTCATCCTATTTGTGGCCATCCCAACTATTGTGAAGAATGGTTGGCCCCAAAACTGGGGGAAATTGCTTAACGTATCTACGAAAAAAGTTGGTTGGTTCGGAGGGCTGCTTTTGGCGTCTCTGGTACTTTGCCATGTGGTGTTCCATTAAAAGAACTTTGAATAGTTAAAAATATTTTGGGTTGTTGAATTAACGAAGAATCTTAACCCTGTTTATCCCGGAAATCTGGTTTCACTGTGCCGGGAAACCCCTCAGCACCCAACTCTCATGGGGTTATGTATGGTACCGGTGGTGGAATTTCTCAGGATTTTGTCCTCGCGGAGAATTGGTTGCGAAAGGCCCCAGCACAGGGGGAGGCCATTGCGCAATACAATCAAGGGCTTTTTTTAACATGGGTTGGTGATAATGTATCGTTGGGATCAAACCAGGCGCGGGCAATTTCTACCATAAAATACCCGTAAACTCGATTTATCGATCCTGAGTGGTTTGCATCGTCTGCCAATTTGTGCAAAAATTAAAATCGTTTGGCGATTTGAATATGAGATGAACCATCCCACTCTATGGAAACCCTCTCCGATGAGTTATTCTTTTTTAGGCATGAGCCTCAGTTCCATTTGGTTGCTAGTCGGCGCACTCCTCCTTATTGTTGAGTTGGCCTTGGTTCCTGGCATTGGTTTTCTTTTCGCCGGACTGGGAGCCATCAGCGTGGGCGCGGTTCTTATTGCGGGCTGGATAGATGACCTATCGGCGCAACTTATTGTGTTTTTCCTTGCTACCGGTTTTTGGACGGCTATATTATGGAAGCCTTTGAAAAGTTTTATAGCAGGAAAAGGTTCGGGGTTCGATGATATGGTTGGCGGTACGGCCATCGTCTTTGGCCGGCCTATCGAAAAGGGAAAAATGGGTGAGGTGAAGTGGTCCGGGGCCATCATGAAATGCCAGTTTGATCCGGTGGCCGAAGGGCTGGCAACGGTCGACCCTGAAACAGAAGTGATCATCACTGGAGTCTCCAAGGGAATATTAATTATCCGGAAAAAATAATCTACCGGATAGATTTTTTAAAATCCTAAAGCCTGGGAAAATTTATGGGAAATACAGAGTTCATACTGGCCATAGCGTTTATTGTTTTTCTGACAGCCTGGAAGGGTATTAAAATGGTGCCTCAGCAGAGCGCCTGGATCGTTGAACGCATGGGTAAATTCAACCAGACCTTAACTGCCGGTCTGCATTTCATCATTCCTTATGTTGACAAAGTCGCCTACAAACATTCATTAAAGGAAGAGGCTGTCGACATTCCCAGCCAATCCGCCATTACCCGCGATAACGTGACATTGGTTATTGACGGGATTTTATATTTAAAAATTACCGATCCCAAGCAAGCTTCCTACGGCGTGCAGAATCCTCGATATGCGGTCACCCAGTTGGCGCAAACCACCATGCGGTCTGAGTTGGGCAAGATGACCCTGGATAAAACGTTTGAGGAAAGAGAATCCTTAAACATCAATATCGTCCGAGCCATTAATGAAGCGTCCACGGTATGGGGCATTCAATGTTTGCGTTACGAGATTAAGGATATAACACCGCCCGACAATGTTCGGCAGGCGATGGAACTGCAAGTGGCGGCGGAAAGACAGAAACGGGCGGAAATTCTTGATTCGGAAGGCAAGCGCCAGGCGCAGATCAATATTGCCGAAGGCGGCAAACGGGATGTGGTTTTACAATCGGAAGCGGCCCTGACCGATCAGATCAATCGAGCCAAGGGAGAAGCCGAGGCCATACTGGCGGTCGCCGGAGCCACGGCGGAAGGCATCCGGCTGGTCGCGGCTTCCATTGACGACGCCGGCGGGGAAAAAGCGGTGGCCCTCAGGTTGGCCGAGCAGTATATCGACGCCTTTGGAAAACTGGCCCAGGAAACCAATACCATACTGTTGCCTGCCAATACCGGCGATGTCGGGTCCATGGTCGCCCAGGCGTTAGCGGTATTCAGCAAAATTCAAAGTCAAACTTCCCAAAAGTGACTCATTCCTTTGAGTTATACGGCATTTTAGATTGGGGTTTTTGTTTTGGACCCGCATTCATATCCCCACATTGGAATTGCGAAACAAAGGGCTTGGCGAGAATCGTCAAGCCTTTTTTGTTCAAAGTGGATCTGAAGAATTTTCATGGCCACCACGGCCAGTGGTGGTGGAGCTGGGGGGATTCGAACCCCCGGCCTCTTGAGTGCGATTCAAATTGTCTTACATTCCGCAGGATGAATCATTTACCATAGACCACGTTTTAGCCTTAGTTCTAGCCTTTCTATGATGAATGGATTACATTAGCAATGAACGGTTTTACATGCTCACTGGTGACTTATTGGTGACTTGAGGCCGTCAGACTGAATTTAAGACCATTTAACGCCAACCCCGCCTTAGGCATGAAACTGACAAAAAAATCCGTTGATAAGCTGTTGTACGAAGGCACACCGCTAAAAAATGGCATGAGCCGTGACGTCCGCTGGGATGATGAGATTCCGGGGCTTGGGGTGCGGATATACCCATCCGGGCGGAAGGCCTTCATCCTGTCTTATCGCTCCCATGGCCGAAAGCGCCTTTTTACCATCGGTACATACGGGGTGATCACCCTGGATCAAGCCAGGAAAAAGGCTAGAAGCCTATTAGGTAAGGTGGTGGACGGGAAGGACCCCTTACAAGAACGAAAAAGGGAAACCAAGGGACAAACCTTTAAAGAACTGACCGAGGCATACCTTGATCGATACGCAAAGCCTCACAAGAGAACGTGGAAAACAGATCAGAATCGGATCGATAAATATATCCTCCCGGCTTTTGGGCGAATGCTGGTGAAGTCCATAACCCGGAACGATATTGCGAAATGGCATCACAAGATCGGCGGGACCACACCCTACGAGGCAAACAGGAATCTTGCTCTCATTTCCAAGATTTACAATTGTGGGAAAGAATGGGGATTTGTGGATGAAACAGCGATTAACCCGGCCTACAGGGTTGAGAATTTCAAGGAAGAAAAGCGGGACCGATGGGTGACTCCCAAAGAACTGCCCAAGCTTACAAAAGCCATTGATAGTGTGGAAAACGTATATGCCAGAGCTTCCCTTTGGCTTTATCTCCTGACCGGTCTTAGAAAATCCGAACTTCTGAGGGCAAAGTGGGAGGACGTTGATTTAGATCGGCGTGAAATCAGATTACCCGATACCAAAGCCGGAGGGACTCATTATGTTCCTTTGAGTGGCCCTGCGGTTGTAATACTACAGAAACTCCCCCGCTTGGATGAAAACCCCTATGTTTTCCCCGGAGCCAGAATAGGTCGGCCCTTGGTCAATATCGATAAAATATGGCGGCGTATCCGCAAGGAAGCCAAGCTTGAGGATGTTCGCCTTCATGACTTGAGGCGAACGGTGGGAAGTTGGTTGGCTCAGTCTGGGAGCAGTCTGCACTTGATTGGAAAGGTACTAGGCCATTCCAACCCTAGCACCACTCAGGTTTACGCCAGATTTGCACAGGACCATGTTAGGGAAGCTTTGGAATCCCATGGTAAGCGCATCATGGGGATTGCTGGCAAAACTCCGACAGGGAAACTGATAAAGATGCCAAAACGCAAAAAAAGGAAAGCTAAATGACCACAGAAGATAACGAAGATGAGTTTGTGCCTGACGATGGGTTTGTGCCTGACGATGGGTTTGTGCCTGACGATGAGTTTGTGACCGACGATGATATTCGGGAAGCTCTTGACGCCGTTAATCGGATAGAAGAGGAAGAACAGCGTTTATCCCAGGCGGAATATGACGGGTTCCGTGGTTCCTTGCCTGAGTGGATACCCACACTATTACAAGAAAAATTTATAGCCGTTCGCAAATACTTTCTCCGCTTGCTAGGGGAATATCCTCAAGAGTCTTATAAACCCCAGGAGATAGTTGATTACATGAAAGCGCGGAGAGCTTTTCTGAAAGACGCGGTAGCGGCCACAAAATTAGGGGTTGCTGAGCTGGAAGGAAATCATTACTGCCCGGCTGAACTGTTCGACAAGATTGATGCGCTGAATTATATTCAGGAATTGGAAGGCCACGGAAAAGAAAAAGGACTCAAGATATATTTAGGTAATGATACGATTCAGGTTTTGAGAGGTATCGTCCAAGCTGAAACCGGGCGGGAAGGTGGGAAGCAATCTGGAAAGAACAGACAGAAGCCCTACCACAAACTATTGGAGGTGCTGGCTGTGCCTGACTTTAATACTCTTATGGAAATTTTTAAGGAAGATGCAATTGATTATAGTGATATGACGCAAGAAAGTAAAATCTGGAAACTGAACAACCAGAAAAAAGTCAACCTC
>SMVS01000147.1 GCA_004357435.1 Nitrospina sp.
CGAGACGCGCGTCATCTTCTGGTTCGTGTTGTTCGCCTGGTCCGGACTGGGCGCCAGTTTCGGGCCGGTGATCCTGTTCACCCTGTACTCGAAAACCGTCACCCGCGCGGGCGCCATCGCCGGCATGCTCACCGGTTTCATCAGCACCCTTGCGTGGAAAATCAGCGGCTTGTCCGACACCGTGGTCTACGAACTGGTCCCGGCGTTTTTACTGGCATCGCTCGCCGTCTGGGGCGTCAGCCAGATCACCCAACCTCGATCTATCCGATAAAAAATTTATCCTTTTCGAGCATTAAAAATTTTGATTATTTGTTCAGCTGGTGCAAAATGATCTCGACCATTTGGCGGGAGGCGCCTTTTTGCGCTTCAATCAGGGCGCTAGCTTTTTGCTCAATTTGCGCCATTTTGATCGAATCACCCAGCAAGGCATTGATCCTCTGTTCCAGGTCGTGGGCGTTGTGCACCACTTCCGCCACGCCGTGCCGGTGAAGCTGGTCGGCGGTTTCTGTGAAGTTTTCGATGTACGGGCCGTGCAGGACCAGCTTGCCGTGGGAGGCCGGTTCGATCAGGCTGTGGCCGCCGCCCGGCGCGATCAGACTGCGCCCGACGAAAGTGACATCGGCGATGGCGTAGACTTGGGCCAGTTCGCCCAGGGTGTCGAGCAGAACGATGCTGTCGCTGTGCGAGGCGCTGGGGGAAACCTCAGAACGCAGGACGAATTTCAGTTGCTGGTGCTCCAGCATTCGCATCAGTTTGGGGATGCGTTCCAGCCGCCGGGGCGCCAGGACGAGGGTGAGTCGCGGGTGGCGTAGTTTTAATTTTTTAAATGCTTCCAGAATGATGGATTCTTCTCCCGCGTGGGTGCTCCCCGCCACCCACACCGGGTGGCTTGCGGGAATTTTCATTTCTTCCCGAATGCGGGTGCGCTCGGGATCGAGGACCGGTTTCAGCATGTCGTACTTGGTGTCGCCGGTGACCCGCATCTGCCCGGCCCGCGCTCCCAGTTTTTGCATCGATGTTTTACCCCGATCGTTTTGCATGCAGATCACGGCAAATGCTTGCATCAGGTGCCGCACCAGAACACGAACCTTGCGGTATTTTTGGTAAGACCGCTCCGACACCCGGCCGTTGAACACGATTTGCGGGACGCCCTTTTCCTTCAGCATGAGAATGAGGCCGGGCCAGAACCCGGTATCGGTGAGGATGAACAAATTGGGGCGAATGCCGGCCACCGCCAGGGTCAGAAAAGGCCAGCAGTCGATCGGATGAAAAACGATCTGGTCGACAAACTTCAAGTGTTTTTGAGCGCCGTCGTAACCGGAGTCGGTGGTGACGGAAACCACCAGTTGAAGTTCGGGTGCCTCTTTACGCAGACGTTTGAGTACCGGGGCGGCGGCGTTGACCTCGCCCAGCGAAAGCGCGTGCAACCAGACGGTTTTTTGCGAATCGGTTTTTGGTATTTGTGGAATGATGCCGAAGTGGTGCGCCAGGCCGCGCCGCTTTTTCCCGGTGATCAGGGCATAAGCCGCGAATATTGGGACGACAGCCAAGGCCGCCAGCGAGGAAATAAATTTGTAAAATCCGGTCATTTAAAAGAATTCATAAGGGAATCGATCATTTCCAAATTGCGTTCGGTTGCGCCCCGGTGCTGGTTCACCGTTTGCGCCGCCAGTGCGCCCAACCGTTTCACTTCCTCCGGCTGGCGGAGCAGGTCCTGGAGGACGGTGTATAAATCCGCCGGGCGATCGATCTGAATACCGCCGCCCGAGGCCGACAGAAAACCCGCTTCCTCGGCAAAGTTGTTCATGTGCCTGCCGAAGATGACGGGCCGTCCCAGCCCCGCCGGTTCGAGAATGTTTTGACCGCCAAACTCGGCACTGAACCCGCCGCCCACGAAAGCGATGCTTCCCTGCCGGTAATAATCGTTCAATACGCCGATGCGGTCCACCAGAATGAGGGGTATCCCGGCAGAGTTTTGCGCGATTTGGGAGTGCAGAACCATCGACAGGCCTTGCGCGCGGATCAGGTCCGCGACCTCATCGCACCGATGCACGTGCCGGGGGGCGATCACAAATTTTAAATCCGGGAACTCTTTTCGCAACCGCGCCATCGCGTCCAGAATGGGCGCTTCGTCTCCTGGCCGGGTGGAACCGAAGACGACGCTCGTCATCGTGGGGTCCGAGTCTTCATTAAGCGTTTCCGGCAGGGCATCGAATTTCATGTTGCCGGTGACGCGCACGTTTTTTGCTTTCAGTTTTAACAGGCGGTCCGCGTCGATATGGGACCGCATGAAAAATCCGGCGATGCCGTGAGTGAGCCAGCGGAACAACGGTTGAATTTTTTTATAAAGGGCGTAGGACTTCTCAGACACCCGGCCATTCAGCAGGAGCACGGGAATCTTTTTTTGACGGCACTGGCTGAGCAGAGCGGGCCAGAACTCGGCTTCGATCAGCAACAGCATGGCCGGATCGATCCGCTTCAGCAGGGGCCGCAGGATCAGGGCGGAATCGGGCGGCAGTCGAAACACCGGGCACAGGTTTTCAGTGCGCGCCAGTTCGTAGCCTGTGGCAGTAAAAGTGGACAGCACCACCTGCCGGTCCGGATATTTTTCCCGCAACTTCTGAATCAAAATTTTAGCGACCTTGACTTCGCCGACCGAGGAGGCGTGGACCCACAGGGTTTTGGAAAATTGGGGCAGGCTCCGCCAGGAAAACAAACGCGCTGAAACCTCCTCACGAAAATCCCGATCCAGGGCCATGCGGGCCAGCAGGTAGGGGGCGGCGACCAGCAGGGCGACACCTATGATAAGATGGTACATAACGTTCATGGGCAAAGATTATAAACCACTTGCCGATAGAATGGTGGAACCCTCTGCAAGATCCTCACGGGTCACAAACCGAACCTGAAGAAAAAGGACAGGGCTGGCGCGAGCATCCCAAGATTTAAATTTTAGAAGTTTCCCGAATGGCCTGGAGTTTCCGAACCGATGAATTTTGAGTCGCTTTATTATGAGGTCATCTCCAAGGACCGCAAACTTTATCAACTCCCGATGCTTTTGATGTTGCGGAGCGTGGCGGTGTTTTACGTCTGGGTGCAGAGTCTGCGGGCGGGGTTGTATCGGAGCGGGCTGTTTAAAACGCGGCGCTTGCCGGCCCGGGTGATCAGTGTCGGCAACCTGACGTTGGGCGGCACCGGCAAGACCCCGACGGTGATGCTGATTGCTGAAACCCTCCAAGCGCAGGGCTTCAAGCCGGCCATTCTCAGCCGCGGTTATGGCGGCGAAACGGTGAATGAAGTCAACGTGGTGTGCGATGGCAAGGCGGTTTTGCTCGATCCGGAAATCGCCGGCGACGAACCGGTGATGATGGCCCACCGGCTGAAAAACGTGCCCATTCTCACCGGGCGTAACCGCTTCAAAACCGGCCGTTATGCGCTGGAGCATCTCGGCGCCGACACCTTGATTTTGGACGACGGATTTCAGCATCTGGGTTTGCACCGCGATCTGAACATTCTACTGTGCGATCACAAAAGTCCATTTGGCAACGAAGTGATTTTTCCGGCTGGCCATTTGCGCGAGCCGCTGCAAGCGGTCCGGCGGGCCGATCTCATTTGCGTCACCCGTTATGGACCGGCAGGCAATCTGGAAGCAGTCCAGCGAGTCAATTCGAAGCAGGTGCCTTTGGTCAAAATGACCTTCGAGGCGAAAACTCTGGTTCAGGTCAGCACCGGCGAATCGACCGGTTTGGATGCAATGAAGGACCGGCCGGTGGCGGCTCTATGCGGTATCGCCCAGCCCAAGGCTTTTCTAAAATCTCTGGAGCAGGCGCAGGCCAGGGTGGTGTCGCATCATATTTTTCCAGATCACTTTCAATATTTGCCGGAACATTTGCGGGCCGTGGAGGAAAAAGCCCGGGCCGCTGGCGCCGAATGGCTCGTGACTACGGAAAAAGACGCCGTGAAATTGTTAAAATTTGAGTTTTCCATCCCGGTCTATCGGGTGTGTCTGGCGGTGAACATTGTGGACGGCAGGGAAGCTTGGAATCGTATGCTGGAAGCCGCCGCGACGGTCCCGGCAGGCTAAACCCGAATGCTTATGGACGAGCCTGAAGACACCCCGAAATTTTTAAAATCGCTGTCACCGGGCAAGGCGTTGGCGGTCACCCTTGCCGTGCCGTCTTTGTATCTGCTGGCTCTTGCCTTGGCCTGGTGGGCGCCCAAAGATTTTGGATTTGGCCAGCGTGCCCTGGCGTTGCTGGGGTTGGCAGTGGGATTGGCGGGAATGGGTTTGTGGATGCTCGCCATGTTCCATCTTGGAAAATCACTGGCGGTATTGCCCGGCGGCGATCGGTTGGTGACCCATGGAGTTTACAAAATTCTGCGGCATCCAGTTTATCTGGGGATCGACCTGACTTTCCTCGGGTTGTTTCTGGCCATCGGATCCACCTACGGCATGGCTTATCTGGCCCTGGTGGTCCTGCCGCTCAATGTTGCGCGGGCCCGCCTCGAAGAACAGGCTCTGCTGGAAAAATTCGGGGAGACTTACCAGGCCTACCGTGACCGAACCTGGTTTTAAAAGTGTTCCTTGGGCTCAGGCATGACCGATGGGTTTGTTGTTCTTAAAAAATGACGGCCATGACACGCATTCGCATACTATTTGAACATCTGGTGACCATGGCTGGCGCGGGCGAGTATCGTCACGGCGAGATCGTCATTGAAGAGGGACGGATCCAGGCCATCCGAGACGGAGTTTCCCCATCGTTCGTCGGCAAGACCATCGACTTGTCGGACCATCTGATATTGCCCGGTTTCGTCAACACCCATTGCCACCTGGCCTTGTCGGCTTTACAAATCCAAAAACAACCGAAATTCACCGACTGGATCGAGCGGGTGGTGGCCGCGAATAAGGCGCTCACCTGGCACAACAGGATTCAGGGCATTCACCAGGGCGCGGATACGCTGGTGCGGTCCGGGGTGACCACGCTGGCGGATTATCTATCGCATCCCGATTTGCTGGTGGAGTATTCCCGTTTGCCGTTGCGGCAGGTGTTGTTTCTGGAAACGTTGGGATTTAAAAGCGATCAGGCGGCCAGCGTGGCCCATAACCTCGACCGGATTTTTAAAAACCATGCGTCCTCTGGCGGCAAGATGAGGCTAGGCTTGGCCCCGCACGCGCCGTATTCCGTTTCGCCCGCTCTATTCAAGGAAATACGGCGCTTGGCGGATCATTACCGATGTCCCGTTTCCTGCCATGTCGCCGAAGTGCCTGAAGAGGTACAATTTTTAAGGCAGGGCGACGGTGATTTTCAGAGCCTGTTAAAACGTCGTGGAGTTTACGATGCCGCCTGGCGGCCGGCCGGCCTGACCCCGGTAAAATATTTAGCCCAAATGGGAGTTTTGGATTCAATGTTGTGCGTCCACCTCAATCATGTGGAAGCGGACCTGGACCTGTTGGCCGATCGGGGCGCGAAGGCGGCTTTTTGTCCCGGCAGTACTTGCTGGTTTGGGCGCCCCGCGTGGATGCCCGTCAAGGCTCTGTGGGACCGGGGCGTTCCGGTGGGGCTGGGCACCGATTCTTTAGCCAGCAACGAGTCGCTGAATTTTCTGCGGGAAATTCGATTGGCCGAGACTTTGGTGCCGGACATGAGCCGGCGTGACATTCTGACCCTGGCGACCCGGGGCGGATCGGAGGCGCTGGGGCTGGACTGCGGCGTGCTGGCACCGGGGCGTCCAGCCGATTTAATCGGGTTCCGCCTGACAAAACCAGGTGGTTCCTGGGCGGATATCCCTTTTGCTCCCGAGCGCGAGGCGGTCGATTTTTCGATGATTCAGGGGGAAATTTGTGCAATACCCGGCTGAGCTCCTCAACCCCCGGTAAGCCGTTCAATTTTTTATTTTTATAGGGTTTATCTAAAATCTTTATAAAAAGCGGAAATTTTTATAATCTCACCAAAATAGTTTGGTTTTTGAAGGCTGTCCGTGGTAAAGTGCGAGATTCATTAGGGGCTGAGAGCGCCATTCCGGCTCTTTTTCGGGTTGCCAGGTTTCTTTTTTGTTGACATAATCCTAAATAAAAAAGTAATATAGCCGTTTTTTCGAGATTACGTGCTGGCGTAGCTCAGTTGGTAGAGCAGCTGATTTGTAATCAGCAGGTCGGGGGTTCAATTCCCTTTGCCAGCTCCATTTAATTGTGCGGGGCGCCGGGCTGATAGGTATATTTTTCAAGGGGATTTCCTGTTTTAAGTGAGTTAATTAGGGGGGCGTGATTGCCTCGGAAGCTGGGGAGATTCCCGAGTGGCCAAAGGGAACAGACTGTAAATCTGTCGGCTCCGCCTTCGGAGGTTCGAATCCTCCTCTCCCCACCATTTCTTTTTTAATAAAATTTTTTTTGCGGGAATAGCTCAGTTGGCTAGAGCGTCAGCCTTCCAAGCTGAGGGTCGCGGGTTCGAGTCCCGTTTCCCGCTCCAGGGTTGAGTGGCCGGGAGCTGAGGCACTGCATAGAGGATGATTTAACGCCCACGTAGCTCAGTGGTGGAGCACTTCCTTGGTAAGGAAGAGGCCATCGGTTCAATCCCGATCGTGGGCTCCAGTATGGATTGGGTGAAGAGGAGTCAGCGGATTGGGTGTCTGCTGAAGCGTGTTGGAACCGTTATTATTTACTGACTAAAACTGAAATTAAGGCAATGAGAGACATTGTTCTTTTGGCATGCGGCGAGTGCAAGCGGAGAAATTACTCCACTACAAAAAATAAAAAACTAACCACAGCACGGCTTGAATTCAAGAAGTATTGTAGGTTCTGCAGGAAGCACACACCTCACAAAGAAACTAAGTAATTTTCATCAACCTTGATACCGGTCGGCCCGGGCTCCTTATTACCGTGGAGTTCGGATGGAATGTTCCAACCCTTCGATGGCCTGGAGTGAAATTAAATAGGCCAGTAGCTCTAATTGGTTAGAGCGCTAGACTCCAAATCTAGATGTTGGGGGTTCGACTCCCTCCTGGCCTGTCGTTTTTTTTAGGTGACCTGCTTATGCTAGTTAAAGTCAAGGAATTTTTAACGGACGTGAAGGTGGAAGTCAATAAAGTGACTTGGCCTTCGCGCAAGGAGGCCATCGGCGGAACCATGGTGGTCCTGGTGGTGGTGTTCATCATCGCGGTGTATCTAGGGGTGATCGACACCATCTTGTCTAAAATTGTTGAAAGTGTGATTTCCGGTTGAGTTATGGGCACTGAAATGGAAGCCAGCGTGGGTAAAGAGTGGTATGTGGTGCACACCTATTCCGGCTATGAAAACAAGGTTAAAGTCAGCCTTGAGGATCGGTTCGCCAACTCGGGTGTGCAGGATAAACTGGGCGAGGTGGTCATTCCCACCGAAGAAGTGGTGGAGATCCGCAAAGGCAAGAAAAAGGTCAGTTCCAGAAAATTTTTCCCCGGATATATTTTGGTCAATGTCGAGATGGATCGGGATATCTGGTATTTGATAAAAAATACCCCGAAGGTCACCGGGTTTCCCGGCGGCGCCTCTCCCGCTCCGTTGACCGTGGAGGAGGTGAAGTTGGTGATGGCTCAGATTAAAGGTGAGTCTGATCGGCCCAAACCGAAATTTTCCTTTGAAAGAGGGGAGAGTGTGCGAGTCATTGACGGCCCCTTCAATAATTTCAATGGTACCGTGGAGGAAGTCAATCCAGATAAAGGCAAGGTCAAGGTTATGGTCTCCATTTTCGGGCGGGCGACGCCGGTGGAATTGGAGTTTCCCCAGATTGAAAGAGTTTGACGAGAATTTTACCAAAGGATTCTGAGACATGGCTAAGAAAGTTATAGGGCTGGTTAAATTGCAGATCGCGGCGGGTCAGGCCACACCGTCTCCGCCGGTGGGACCGGCTCTTGGACAGAATGGCGTCAACATCATGGAGTTTTGTAAAGCCTTCAACTCCAAGACTCAAGGGCAGGAGGGCATGATCATTCCGGTCGTCATCACTGTCTACGAGGACCGATCGTTTACGTTCATCACCAAATCGCCGCCGGCGGCCGTGTTGCTGAAGCAGGCGGCGGGAATCGCCAAGGGATCGTCCAACCCCAGTAAGGAGTTTGTGGGCAAAGTCACCCGGGCGCAGTTGGAAGAGATTGCGAGTTTGAAAAAAGAAGACCTGAATGCTTATGACGTGGATCAGGCCGTGAGGATTATCGAGGGGTCCGCCAAAAGTATGGGGATCCAGGTTGAAGGTTGATTCTGAACGAAGGTATTGATTATGGCTAAGCGTGGGAAGCATTACCGGGCGGCGGCGGAAAAAATCGACCCGGTGAAAAAGTATGAATTGTCCGATGCGTTGCAACTGGCGAAAGATGGCGTGTCCGCTAAATTCGACCAGTCGGTGGACGTGGCGGTGCGGTTGGGAGTGGACCCCCGAAAGGCTGATCAGAATATCCGCGGCAGTGTGGTTTTGCCCAAGGGCACCGGCAAAAAATTCAGAATCCTGGTGTTCGCCAAAGGGGACAAGGAAAAAGAGGCCCTCGATGCCGGCGCTGAGTTTGCCGGTGGCGAAGATCTGGCCAAAAAAATACAGGGTGGATGGGTGGATTTCGACCGAGTGGTGGCGACTCCCGATATGATGGGCACGGTCGGCAAGCTGGGTAAAATTCTGGGCCCGCGCGGCTTGATGCCCAATCCCAAAACCGGCACCGTGACTTTTGAGGTGAAGGAGGCCGTCCAGCTGATTCAAGCGGGCAAAGTGGATTTTCGGGTGGACAAGTCCGGCATCATTCACGCCTCGGTCGGCAAGGTGAGCTTCTCAGTGGAAGACCTTGCTGAAAATTTTAAAGAGCTGATGTCAGTCCTCGTAAAAATGAAACCGCCCACAGCGAAGGGCCATTACGTGCAGACGATTTCCCTGTCGACGACTATGGGGCCGGGAATCAAGGTGGCTTCTGCCGCTTTCTGAGGGAAGTTCGCGGGCGATTTGAAAAAAATAAATTGACGGTTTTTGGGAAAGGATTTGCGTTGTGCCAACACCAGCCAAACAACAAGCGATCGATGAGTTGAACGAGGTGTTCAGCCGGGCCAAGTCAGCGGTGCTGACCAATTATCAGGGCATTCCGGCGGATGAGCTGACGGCGTTCCGGGCTGAAATGAAAAGCCGATCGCTCGAGTTCAGGGTGACGAAGAATACTTTGGCGCAGATCGCCGTCAAGGGCACGCCTTTTGAGGCTCTCCAATCGGAATTCAAAGGGCCTGTGTCTTTATTGGTCAGTTTTGATGATCTGGTCGCTCCCGCCAAGGCATTGTCGGATTATGCCAAGTCGGGTGCTAAGAATAACCCGAAAGTCCTCTGTGGGCTGGTCGATGGTAAAGCGATCAGTGCGGAGGAAGTCAAGGTTTTATCCAATTTGCCCTCGAGGGAGGTCTTGCTTTCACAGATATTGTCCGTTTTTCAGGGACCCACCACGCAATTCGCGGGTGTGTTCAGCAGTCTGTTGCGGAAACTGGTTGGGACTCTGGAAGCCGTCAAAGAGAAAAAAGCCCAGGGCTGATGGCCCGGCGGGGGTTCAATACGAAATTGTCTATTACTTCGAAAATTAAAGTTCAAAAATTCATGAAAGGAACATTCTAATGGCTGCAACCAAGGAAGATGTTATCTCCTTCATTGACAACATGAGTGTGTTAGAGATGTCGGAATTCGTTAAGGAACTGGAAGACAAATATGGTGTCACTGCCGCCGCGCCGGCTATGATGATGGCTCCTGGGGCGGGTGACGAAGCCGCGGTAGAGGAAAAAACAGAGTTTGATGTCATTCTCACTTCGTCTGGCGAGAAGAAGATTCAGGTGATCAAAGAAGTGCGCTCGATCACCAGTCTCGGGCTTAAAGACGCTAAGGATCTGGTGGAAGCCGCTCCGAAAGCGATCAAGGAAGGCATCAAGAAAGAGGAGGCGGAAGAAATTCAGAAGAGAATTGAGGAGGCTGGCGGCACCGTTGAAATTAAGTAATCCGTTTTATGATTTTCGGATAATCGTTTAATTTTAACAGGGGATACCAACGCTTTATGCCTAATCCAAAGACCGATGAATTGCTGAACAGCCCGCGGGAAAGGTTGAACTTTTCCAAGATCCCGACGGTGATAGAGATACCCAACCTGATTGAAATCCAGATAAAATCCTTCGAGAGTTTTATTCAAACGGAGACGGCGCCGAAGGACCGTAAAATTCAGGGGCTGGAGGAAGTGTTTCAAGATGTGTTTCCCATTTCCGACTTGAATATCAATGCGCGCCTGGAGTATGTCGGGTTTGAAATCGGAATTTGGGAGTGTGGTTGTGGTGAGTATTCAGAATTGGGTGGGCCGGGGGTGGTTTGTCAGTCCTGCGAACAGCCCGTAGTCTTTAAGGAAAAATACAAGCAGAATGAGTGCCGTCAAAAAGGGCTCACTTACTCAGACCCCATCAAAATCATGGTGCGTATGATTTTGTTTGATCGGGAGCGGATTGACCTGAATGCGCGGGTGCTGAAAGACCTTCCGGGCAAGTACCTCGTGGAGGAAGTGAAACGGCCGAATACCAGCAAGACCCTGTTTCCTGCTCGCACCCCCATCGATCAGGCGGTGGTGGAAAAACTGCAGAAGGAAAAGGTCACCCAGGTGGTGATTAATTCCGTGCGGGAAGTGAAAGAACAGAAAATTTTTCTGGGCGAAATGCCGCTCATGAGCAATACCGGCACCTTCATGATCAATGGCGTCGAACGCGTGATCGTGAGCCAGATGCACCGTTCCCCGGGTGCGTTCTTCACCCATGATAAGGGCAAATCCCACATCAGCGGCAAGTTGCTCTATTCCTGTCGCGTGATTCCCGACCGCGGGTCCTGGCTGGACTTTGAATACGACATCAAGGACATCCTGCACGTCAAGATTGATCGTCGCAGGAAATTGCCCGCCACGGTTTTGCTCTACGCGTTCGGGATGAGCCGGGAGGAGATCCTGGCGGCATTTTATCCCATCGAGAAAGTGTTTCAGAACCTCAAGGACGGTCGGATTTTCATGAACAACAAGAACCTTTTGGTCGGAGCGAAGGTGTTGGAGGATGTGGTCGACTCGAAGACCGACGAGGTGGTGATCAAGTCTGGCAAAAAAGTAACCCCGGCAATATTCAAAAAGCTGGCCAAGATAAGCCGAAGCGGCAAGGTGGAAATCGACCGCGATAGCCTTTTGGGGGCGTTCCTGGCTGAGGATCTGATCGAAAAGGAGACCGGCGAGGTGGTGGCGGAATCGAATCAGGAAGTGACACCGGAAGTGTTGGAGCTCCTGGCCAAAAACGAGGTTCCCGAATTTGGTATTCTCCGTATTGACGACGAAAACGCGGACACCACCATCCGCGATACCCTGGCGGTCGCTAAAATCAGAACCGCCGACGACGCGATCCAGGAAATTTACAAGCGCTTGCGCCCCGGTGACCCGCCCACCAGTGAAATTGCCCGGACCCTGTTCTGGAATCTGTTCTTCAACACCAAACGGTACAACCTGTCGGTGGTTGGGCGAATGAAGTTGAACCAGAAGTTCAACCTGGACATCTCTCTGGAAAACAGGTTGCTGACCCTGGAAGATATTCTGGCGGTGATGAAATACCTGCTGGGACTCAGAAACGGAGTGGGTGCCATAGACGACATTGACCATTTGGGCAACCGGCGGGTGCGCGCCGTTGGCGAATCCCTGGAAAACCAGTTTCGGGTCGGTCTGGTGCGCATGGAGCGCGCCATCATTGAGCGCATGTCGATTCAGGATTTGGAAGTCTCCATGCCGCACGATCTGATCAATTCCAAACCCGTCACCGCCGCCATCAAGGAATTTTTTGGCAGCAGTCAGTTGTCGCAATTCATGGATCAGACCAATCCGTTATCCGAGATCACCCATAAAAGAAGATTGAGTGCTTTAGGACCGGGTGGATTGACCCGCGAGCGTGCCGGATTTGAAGTCCGGGATGTGCATCCCACGCATTACGGGCGCATTTGTCCTATTGAGACACCGGAAGGACCCAATATCGGTCTTATCGCTTCTCTCAGCACCTACGCCCGGGTCAACGAATTTGGTTTCGTCGAAACGCCGTACCGCAAAGTCTCCAAGGGGCAGGTGACCGACAGCGTAGGATTTTACAACGCCATCGTGGAGGATAAATTCATCATTGCCCAGGCCAATGCCAAGTTGGATGAAAAGAAGCAATTCGTCAATGAAATCGTGGATGCCCGAAAAGGCGGAGATTTTATTTTATCGCCCAGCGACAAAGTCGATTTGATGGACGTTTCGCCCAAGCAGTTGATCAGTATTGCGGCTTCTCTCATCCCCTTTCTGGAGAACGATGACGCCAACCGGGCTTTGATGGGATCCAACATGCAGAGGCAGGCGGTGCCGCTGTTGGTTTCGGAGGCGCCGTTTGTGGGCACCGGTATGGAAGGCATCGTGGCCCGCGATTCGGGAGCGGTGATAATATCTGAAAACGACGGCGAGGTGATCAGTTCCGACGCTTCCCGCATCGTGGTTCGTTCTTCGGGGAAACATCTCAGGCACCGTCTGGCGAACTCCACCGTCGATATTTACAATCTTTCCAAGTATCAGCGATCCAATCAAAACACCTGCATCAACCAGCGGACGCTGGTTAAAACCGGCCAAAAGTTGAAGGCCGGAGACGTGATCGCCGACGGACCTTCCACGGACCGCGGGGAATTGGCGTTGGGGCGGAACGTGCTGGTAGCTTTCATGCCCTGGGACGGCTACAACTTTGAAGATGCCATCGTGATCAGTGAAAAAGTGGTGAAGGAGGATATTTTTACCTCCATTCATATCGAGGAATTTGAAGTCGAAGCCCGTGACACGAAACAGGGCAAAGAGGAGATCACCCGCGATATCTCCAATGTCGGGGAGGAGGCACTGAAAAATCTTGATGACAGTGGCATCATTCGCATCGGGGCCAGCGTCAAGCCGAACGATATTCTGATTGGCAAGATCACGCCGAAAGGGGAAACCCAGTTGAGTCCGGAAGAAAAACTTTTGAAGGCCATCTTCGGCGAAAAGGCGGGCGATGTTCGAGACACCTCCATGCGGGTGCCGCCGGGGATTCAGGGAACCGTGATCGATGTCAAAGTATTTTCCCGTAAGGGCATTGATAAGGACGCCCGGACTCTGGCAATCGAAGAAGAGGAAATTACTAAAGTAGAGAAGGATTTCGGGGACGAGATCCTAATCGTAAAAAGTGAAACGGAGAAGAAACTGCACTCTCTCCTCTTGGGCAAGGAAGTCTCCAAGGCTACTGCGATCGGACGCAAAAGTTTTAGCAAGGGTCAAAAGATGGCAGCGGAAGATATGGCGAAGATGCCCGCCAAGGACCTGGTGAAAATTCCCGTCAAAGGCTTGGATGCCAGTGACCTGCTGGCAATCGAGGAGAGCGGTAAGGGTCAAGTGCGTATTCTCAAAGCCATGATGAATGAGAAAATCGCTAAATTGAAAAAAGGCGATGAACTGGCGCCCGGCGTCATCAAAATGGTGAAAGTATTTGTGGCGATGAAGCGCAAGCTTCAGGTGGGTGACAAAATGGCCGGACGTCACGGCAACAAGGGCGTGGTCTCCAACATCGTGCCTGAGGAAGATATGCCATACATGGAGGACGGCGAGCCGGTGGAGCTCGTCCTGAATCCCCTGGGGGTTCCCTCCCGCATGAATGTCGGGCAGATCCTGGAAACCAATCTCGGCATGGCCGCCAAAGTCAGCGGTCAATTCATGGCGACGCCGGTGTTCGACGGCGCCCGGGAAGCGGATGTGCGGCGACTGCTCACCGAGGCCGGTTGCCCCCCTTCCGGCGAGGTGACGTTGTATGACGGGCGCAACGGCGAACCCTTCCATCAGAAAGTCATGGTGGGTTACATCTATTTGCTCAAACTGCATCATTTGGTCGATGATAAAATTCACGCGCGCTC
>SMVS01000019.1 GCA_004357435.1 Nitrospina sp.
GTCCAGGAAAATTAAAATTGAAGCGAATGGTGTCGTGGATCTTAATTTCGAATTCAACGGAAATGAGGTCACCCGGCCCCTATATGAAACCATCCGCTCCGGTCGCATCAAAAAAGACGCTCGCATGCCAGGAAGCATTCATTGATCACCCGCATTACGGTCAGCGTGAACCTTCGAACTATTTTTTCAAACTCAGTGCCTCAATGGGAACATAAAGATTGTTTAAAAGTTGAGCTCCTGTGGGGCCTGATTCTTTTAGTTTTTTTCTCGATACCCTCTCCCGGCTTCACTCTTCCCATGGCCTCCGACCTCCCCCCGACCATTCAGGTCCGCGGTCAGGATGTTGATCTGCCTCGGTTAATAAATCCTCTAAAGGAGAACCCAAGCCGCCTCAAGCAACACCTCAAAGATGGGGGTGTCCTTTATTTTAAAAACTGTTTTCTGTGTCACGGGGATTTGCTCGATGGCAAGGGAGTTTTCGGCGATAGTTTTTTTCCGCCACCCGCTAACCTGCATCAACTCTATCCCACCAAGCGGGACAACTATGTCTTTTGGCGCATCATGAAGGGCGGGGTCGGATTGCCTGACAAGTTTCAGCCCTGGAACTCGGCCATGCCGGCATGGGAAAACACTTTGACCACGGAAGAGGTCTGGCAACTAGTTTTGTTCATTGATGACAGCGTGCGCACCCCATTTGTCGCGAACCCACCGGTGCAACCTTCCATAAAAAGAGGTGAAAAGGTTTATTCAGAAAAATGCGCTTTCTGCCACGGTGAAACCGGAAAAGGCGATGGTCCCGCCGCTCAATTTTCCAGCCCCAGGCCCAGAAATTTCACAAAGAGTCATCAGAAACTTCGCACCACGGCTTTTGGGAAAATTCCTACCGATGAGGATATGTTTAACAGCATCACCCGTGGGATGACAGGCACTGCGATGCCCGCCTGGAAACATCTGCCCGAGGTCGACCGCTGGAGCCTGGTGCTTTATCTTAAAACCCTGGGTAAAAAATTCAAAAAGTTTAAAGCCAAGGGAAAAACTCACAAAATCATTGCCATTCCCGCGCCACCGAATTTCACACTGGCAAGTGTAACGCGAGGCAAGGAAATGTTTATCCAGAACTGCTCAGGATGTCATGGGGTGGCAGGTAGAAGCGACGGCGACTCCACCAAAAAAATAGTCAGTATCGCCACCGACCAAATTCGGCCGCGCAACTTAACCAAATCTTGGACCTTCCGGCGGGGCGGTTCGAGAAGGGATTTGTTTTTAACGCTCCGCACCGGACTGACCACCACCGCCATGCCGCGCTTTTCATCCCGAGTCCAGTCCGATCAAGATATCTGGGATATTGTGAACTATGTCACCACCTTGTCGCCATCCATTAAACCGGCCGTCCACAGAAAAATTAACGCATTCAAATTTGATGGCGCGCTCCCGGTGGACCCCGATGATCCCATTTGGAAAACCATAACCACTTATCACATTCCTCTGGGTGGCCAGATCATGCAATTGGAGAAAGCTTATTACCCCACAGTGGATAGCGTTCAAGTGCAGGCCCTCCACAACGGGAACGAGATTGCTTTCAAGCTCCGCTGGGACGATCCCACTCATGATCCCATTCTTTCCAAATCGGCTTCCGTTCAGGAATCTCCGACACCTCCCCTCCCGCTGGAATTCCAGGTGGACCCGACCTCCTTGGAGGCTGAGGACGAGCCCCTGCCACAGGAGTATCCGGATTCTATTGCCCTGCAGTTTCCGATAGGCGGTGGCTCCAACACCCTCCCCTATTTCTTAAACGGTGATGACAACCATCCCGTCAACCTTTGGCAATGGATCAGCCATCCCAATGAGGTGATAGAAGTTTATGCCCAGGGTTTAAAACGCAAGGGGAGCCACCGGCCAACCAGCCAGCAGGTAGAATCGAAAGTGGCCTTCAAATATGGGCAGTACCAGTTAGTTATGAAGCGGAAGTTGAGCACCAACGACTCCAACGATGTTCAATTTAAAGCGGGGCAGACGATACCCATTGCTGTCAACGTGTGGGATGGCTCGGAAGGGGAAGCCGGAACCCGGATGTCTGTTTCAAGCTGGTTTGAAATGCTTCTAAAATAATATCAGTCTTTAATTGTTAGAATCTCCACACCCTCAGTTTTGCTCACTTCAAAAAGTTTCAATGTTTCCAGGAAGGCCAGCAAATTTCTGGTTTCTTGCAGGTTGAGAATGTCTTTAAAGTTTCCCGGCATGATGGAAATTTTCTGAGTTTTAAATTTTCTGATATCCACCTTTAAGATGCGAAGTGATAGACCTTCATTGTTGACCAGATCGATAGATGAATCGTCCTCATTAGTTTTCACGCCAGATATAAACTTCCCTTTGTTGGTCAAAATCAAAACGGACGCGTAGCCGGACGTGATCACCACCTTGGGGTCCAGAATTGATTCAAGCAAAAATGGCAGGGTTCTACTGCTCCCGACCCAGCTCAATTCCGGCCCCACTTTACCGCCTGAACCATTTACACGATGGCATTTTGAGCAATTGGCCTTGCCTTCGAGATCAAAAAATAGTTTTTCCCCAGCCTCAGCATCCCCCTTTTCCTTAAGATACTCCGACCACTCCTCAGTCAGCCCCTCGCCCATCATTTTTGACAAATAGGCAGTGATCGCCTGGCTTTCCTCTTTGGCCAGTCCCACATTTGGCATTTTTGTATCCGGCTTAACGTGCTGAGGGTTGCCCATCCATGTGTACAGCCATTCGGGGGTGTAGGAAAAACCCGAACGGGAAAGATCAGGCCCCACGATGCCGCCCTCATCATCCACCTGATGGCAAGCCAAACAGCTCTTTTTCTTTTTGAATAATTTTTCTCCCTGGCCCAGAATGGAAGGTTCTTCACCGCTCTCCAAAAACCATCGGGAAAAATCTGATAGCGCTTCAATGGTTTCCTGAGGACCGGTGGGGCGAGTGGTCAGGACCCCTTCGGGCGACGTTACAAGATGAGACGTGTCTCCGGAAAGAAACCGGACATAAGCCACCAGGGACCAAAGTTCCTCCTCCGACAACGTATGGCCAAATGAAGGCATTAAATGAGATTTTCGGACGCCTCTCCCACCCAGATCAATTATCTTGTATATCTGCTCGTTAGATTTTTTGGCAAGGAATTCATGATCAGAAAGTTCGGCAGGTTCTTTATCTAAATACTCCGCATTATAACCATCACCGTCCCCTGCAATACCATGGCAATGGGAACAATAATGTATGAAAAGAGGCTCCCCTTTTTTAATCAGTGCAGAAAAATGGATGTCGGCCTCAGACTCGCTACCGTTCGCCCATACGAACGAACTGGTGAGGAGGAAGGCCACCCAAAAAGCAAGTATTCCAGAGCATCTTCGAGACATGGGAACCGGGGAATTATAAAGAAGCTGATGGGAAAACAAAATCAAAGTTGATAATTCGAGAAATGATACCTTAATTTTGAACCGGATTCACAACTTAATCTGATTAGCAATACTCCAAAAAAAAACAGCACCGGGACGTAATATCCCGATGCTGTTTTTAAACTTAAGAACGCGGATTACTTCGCGGCGAGCTCATAGTTTTGCTTGGCGTCCGCGCCATCCGCTACCGTCACTTCTTTCGTCACTTCACCCACATAAGGATGCCATGCGGTGACTTTGTATTTACCGGCAGGGATATTATCAATCTTGAAAGACCCATCTTTGCCCGAAATCGAGTAGTAGGGATTCCAGACAATTCTGCCATCTGCTTCCATGTAGTTATGCTGATCGCACTGCAGGAAAAAATGCTTGTCTTTTTTCTGTTTGAATCGCTTGAAGTTCCTGGTCACATCCGCAATATCGCCCTGGCTGGGCAACGGTTTGTTGAACAAGGTTTTGCGGCTGGCGCCTGCTACAGAGTAGCCATGCGGGTTGTGCAGGATTTCTTCGTCCTTATTGGTGATGGTGAAGAGCCCCTTTTTCACACCTTTCGGGGTCTTGCGAACAATAATCATCTTCGGAAAAATATCGCAGGTCCTAAAATCGAAATTGATGGTTTTGGTATCCCAGGCTTTGCCTTTTTCAATCTTTTCGATGAAAACCACGGTATCTGTCAACTTGCCACCGGGAGCCACGACTTTGTGACGCGGTCGAATATTGCCTTTGGCTTCGGGATGAGTCATGCAAAACTCTTTGTTTTTACCTTTACTCAGGTCTTCCATTATCGGCGGGGGAGGGTTGCCTTTCAAGGTCACCACACCACTGATGGAGCCACCACCACTAACAGCCTCCTCGACATACTTGGCCTTTTTAGCAAAGCTCACAGAACTGGCAAACGCCAAGGCCACGCAGATTATTAAAAACCCCATTGTAATTTTCTTAATCATCCTGTTCACTCCTTAAAATTAAAAAATTTAAACGCAAAACATCCAAACCAATAAAGATACTGGGTGAGTCCAATTTATTCCCGATTTTTGATCCCGCCATGAAAACACACTTATATAGGATGGAGCCTTGCTATAGAGCAAGACCCCACCCGTATATAAAGTGTGAATTACATACAACTTCTTATCTCATGGACAACCGGTTATCCTCGTGCTTTGAAGCCGACTTCAGGCCTTTGGTGGTGGCCCCACTCAGTGGTAACAATGAGCGGTCGCCTTTCGGCAGAACCTTGAAGTAACCCCATTGTCCGGCTTGCTGGTAAGGCGTCCGGGCATTCAACCACAAGTACGTGCCGGGGTTATGATAGGTCCCACCAGCGCCGTTCCTCATGAATGCCTGGATGTACTCACCGGCGCCAAATTGCTGGACGTCGATCATATCGGAGTTGTCCTGATCCATATGCCGCCGCCACTGATGGCCATCCACACCGAACATCTGGTTCTGCTCGTTGTGAACACCGAAGACGTTGATCATCACCTTGTCTCCAGCATGCGCCTTCAGCACCGGGGTCGCCGGATCGGAATCCGCCGCCACGCAGGCCGTGAACATATTACCCAGTTCACAACCCTCGTCCTCGCGGTAGCTCCAGGGCTCCAACCGATAGTTCACACCGGTCAGGCCGGCCACGTTCTGCAGGTAAGGCATGAACGACGTGCCGAGGATGTTGTCCTCGTCCTGGAAGTACAACGCGAAGTCGCGGTAGTTCTCCAGATGCGCGTTCTCCGGGTACGACTTGTCGATGATGACATCCGCTTTCCAGGAATTGCTCATGGAGATGTCTTTCCCGGTTTCCGGATCACGGTACACCGATCCGCGGGGACCGATGATGATGCCGCCATACAAGCCGTCACGCACGTGGCCCACCAGATTCCCGAAATCCCAAATCAACCCACCGTTGATCTTAAATCCCGGGTGCGCATAGAACGTGTACACTTTCGATTTTCCCGGAGCCACCGTCTGGTCGCCGGGATTGTTACCGACGTTGATGCCCTGAGAACTCAGGGGATCAAACGCCATGTTGTTGACATGAAACGAAGTGTTGCCCTTTTTCAGACGGTTGGTGAGATTGATTTTCACGCAATCGCCGATATTGACACGCAGGGTCAGAGGATGCGGCATCACACTGTCATTCGCCACCTTCGTCACCTCGTTCTCCAGCACGAACACTTTGCCGTCTTTATTAGCCAGCAGGAGTTTGCGCTCGAAATCCACTTCGATTTCATCCTCCGTGTTGGGATTGAACTTCAGCGCCTTGTGAACAGCAACCACACTGAACTCCTTGAGCGGCGCGCCGGAAGGACAAGCTGATTTTTTATTCTCCAGAATGCCGCGGGTACCCATCAAAGGTTTCAGGTCTTTCCGCAGTTTGTCATAAACCCGGATGATGCCCCAACTGCCTTCGGAGAAATGCGACGTGCGTCCGTTGTAGTACAGGTAATCACCCGCCATCTGCTGATAACCGCCAGCAGTGGTCGCCAGATCATAACGTTCGGCGATGCCGATGTGGATCGTGTTGGTCACACGCGAATCCCGGTCATAACGCTCCGGGCGATAGCCATGACCAGACACCACAAAGGTATGGGTCTCGTTCTGCATCCCGTGCAACAACCGAAACACGATGTTGTCACCCAGGTAAGCCCGCAACATGGGTGTATCGGGATCACGATGCGCCTTACTGCTGAACAATACCGAAGGATCCGGGTTGGCCATCAAGCGCGCGGTCAATGAAGCTGACCGGAAATTCAAACCGCCGCCGGTGGTGTGCGTGCCCCCATTGAGATGCGGGAAAGCCACGTCCAGCATGGTCGACGGCATCTGAAACGAGATCGACTGTCCCGCCGAAATAGCATTCTCACGGCTCAATCCCGGAGGATTGCCAGCGGTCACCAATTGCGCGTTGTGCGGCACGGTATCGTGCAACTGCACCACCAGCTCGCGGAAACTGCCGCTTCTGGCGTAAGCCACCGGCTCGGTGCCATGAATATCGGCCACCGGACCACTGCGGATCAGCTCACCCGTTTTCGGATCGTGATACGTCGATCCCCAGGGCTCAACGATGGTCGACCCGATCCCGCCATGCGGCCAGGTGGTCGCACCGAAGGCGTGATCGTGCCAGAACACCAGCCCAACATCGGCATCCACCCACCAGCGATAACGCACAAACTCGGTACTCACGATCTGGCCTTTCTTATGAGCGTGCGTCATGCCTTCGGTGAACGTGATGGTGTAGACACCGTCTTTTGCTTTACCCGGCTTCGGTGACATCGATTTGATCCAACGCGCGTCCTTGCCGTTGGGGACTTCGATGCCCACCATGATATCCGTGCCGATGTGATACGGGGTCGCGTGCTTGGCCATCCGAATCTTGATGGTCCTGTCGCCCTTTTTGGTCGACTTCAACAGTCTCGCATTCATCGGCACCGGCAAACCTACATGGTGTCCATCCTTCATCTTCTTGTCGAACTGCTTGTAGGACCGCATCGACTGGTCATAGGAAAAACCGGTGATCACGCCATCCGATGCCTGATTATCGAACTGGAAGAAATGCGGATGAATATTCACCTTCGACATCTGGAAGTTGGTGAAATCATCGTCATCCCACTCACTGGTCAACAACACATCCACACAGTCGTACACATTCGCCCTAATAACCAGAGGCCACGCCTTCTTGGGATCGGCTTTGACTTCAGCCATATCCTCGTCAATGACGTAGATCAGACCATATTTGTCTATTACCGGCTCGACTTTTCCATACCTACCGGATAACTCGATCGGCGTGTTGATGAAATGCAGGTTGTACTGCTTGCGTCCTGCACCTGCCGGACACAGACTCCAGCGTCCATGTTCACCCGGTTTAGCCGGGGCAGAAGATTCCACATTGACCGGAGTCTTGTTGCTTCCCGATTCGCTGGGCAACTGGCCGTTGTTCTTGGCAAAATGGAACGGCTCCAGCCAGGGAGCGCCGCCGTGATGCCGCGCAAACGGAACCCGCTTGCCAAAATGCGGCGTCAAATGCGGCCAGGCAATCTTCCCGGAAACCGGATCGAACTGCAAAGGATGCCGCTTGCCGGGATGGGGCGATTTATACTTGGGATTCTTGATGGTGGATTCCTTTTCAGACATGGCCGTTTGGCCTTTCCAACCCCATCCCAAAACCGAGCCATCGTAAGACTTGATTTGCGCCACCTCATCATCCGTATGTCCCGGATTGCCTTGCGGCGGCAGTTGGTATTTGACCCAACTCTTGATGTGCACCCGCGGAGTTTCTTTGGTCCAGTCGCTGTTACCCTTGCCGACAATCTCGAACCGTTTGCCAAACCAGTTCATGGTCTTGCCAACCAGCTGGTCGGAGTGAACTCCCTTGGGAATGAATCCTGCCCGGTCGGGAAGTTCCTTTAAAGGACGCATAGTGTCGGTACTGCCGAACGGATAATTGCCGTACTGCAGGGTGTTGTACACCCGCCAATAGCCCCACATGCCAGCGACGTAATGATGCGCCACATGGCAATGGAACAGAAAATCCCCGGCCAGCTTCTGACACAGACCGGAACCACACTCGGTTTCCAGGTCAATCGCCTCGGAAGGACCGATGACTTGCACGTCCACCCGGTCGGTCGTGGTGCGGACTACCGGATATTTAACCGGACCGTCCCAAGCCGCGGTGATCAGGTTTTCAATACCCGGCTCCCGCTTGGGAGAGCGTGTCCAACGAATCGTACCGCCATGCGGATGATGCGAATGAAACACTTCGCCACCACCGTGCAACAGGCGAAACTTGGCCGGATCGCCCAAATACGACCTAGGGATTGTCGTGGGCGCATCGGCAAAGGTGTAGGAGCTGTATCCCAGCGATTCATCTTCAAAATGAAATAATTTTTCCTGAACCGCCAGGTTGTTGATGCCAAACGGCTCACTGCGATAGTTCAGCGCGCGGGCGGAAGGACGATAGGCATCCGTCTGCGGGTCACGTTGCGGGATCATCTCCCCATGCCGGTTCAACGGGCGAAACGACTCGTCACCCACCTCATGGTAGAACAAGGCAAATTCGCGGAAATCCCGCTCATCATCATTGACGATCATCGCCATCCAGCCACTTTTCAAGTCCTTGCCGGTCCAGGGATCGAGATATTTGGACCCACGCGGTTCAACAATAAATGAACCGACAAGACCCAGGGAAGCGGGGTCACGGCCAGCGCGGCTGACGATCATGTGCCCGCCTTCCTGCTCATCAATCGGGATGTACCATTCGAAATTTTGCATCCCTTCCGCTGGAATGATTGCATCTTTGGAAACGGCGGTCACCGGTAAACCGGAGCCGCTGATGATCATGGCCGAACCGTTGATCTGAAAACCAACGTCCTCATCTTCGACCAGATTGGTCACTTTAAAGCGGACGCAATCTCCCTGATTGCCACGAAGCAGCAACGGCTGAATGGTGTCGCCCTGGATACCGGTCGAAACCGCACCCGGATCCAATCCATCTTCGCGGGCCTTGGCATTTATTTCTTCTTCCGCCCGAACCTTGTCAATATTTTCATCCAATACATACATGTATCCCGGATAGTAATCGCCCCACTGGTTCAGGGTGATCTCAACATTGATCGCGGAGATATTATAAACTTTAGTGGGCACTCCGGCGGGGCAATGCGCGCCTCTAAACACTTGGTCAGCGGCTTCCGTCGGCCCCAGCAGAAAACCCTGTTGCAACTGATGAGTGGCCCAGGAATCATGAAAACCACCCCCAGCGGAGGCTGGGCTGACATGTTCCTTGAGCTTGTTTTTCAAATTGTCCATCAGGGCCATGAAGGTCTTGTCCAGCTTCTCCTGGCGCCCGTCCATGCCTTCCATCATTTCTTCGTAGTTGATCTGATTTTCCAGTTTGTCCAACCAGGCGGGACGATCTGATGCAGAATCGTGCCCCTCATGATTGGACGCCGCAAATACCGGCGTCAATCCCAAACCTAAAGATAGAACCAGAATAACAAAAACCTGCCCTATCCATGTTTTACATGTAGCCATTTGAACCTCCCTAGATTTATTTGGCTTTAATCAATAAAAACTTAAAATCGATAATTCATTCAAGGGACGGATTGCCCGCCGCCCCACCCTAACTTGGTATTCGGCTTATCACTCCACTTTTCTCAACAACGTTATCGGGACGGTATCATTTTGCCGTTCGACCAAAAACAACAACTCTTCCTCCCCGGATATTCCGTTCAAAAAATCTTCAAATTGACTTTTATTATCGATACTTTTGCCATTGAGAGAAGTGATCAAATCACCCATTTTCATCCCGCCTAGATCCGCCAGGCTTTGTGGCTCCACCTGGGTGACCACCACTCCCTGATCCTTTATAATTTGAAACTTCTCCATTAAATTTTGATCCAAGTCGGCCACCCCCAATCCCAACGGGCTCTTTCTTGAGAATGAGGCCACCCTTTGCACCTGTTCTCTCTTGCGTGTCAGGTGCACCCGAAAAGTCTTGCGCTCACCATTCCGGAGAACCTCCAGTTCCACCATTTGGCCTGGAGTGATGTTGCCAATCAGCCGGATCATACTGTTGGGCGAAGCGACGGGAGTTCCCGCCACCCTCAATATAATGTCTCCTACCTGAACCCCGGCTTTGGAAGCTGGCTGATTTTCAAAAACGGAATTGACCAGCACTCCGCCGCGCCTGCTGATGTTCTCTTTGGCCGCCATTGCTTCGGGGATATGCTCTATCCCCACTCCCATCCAGCCGCGGCTGACTGCGCCATTCTCGATGATCTGCAGAGCAACGTGTTTGACTAAATTTGATGGAATCGCGAATCCAATACTTTGCGCATAATTGATGATGGCGGTGTTGATCCCAATGACTTCCCCCCGGATATTCAACAGTGGGCCGCCACTGTTACCGGGATTGATCGACGCGTCGGTCTGAATAAAATCCTCATATCGTGAGATATTGATATCCTCCCGATTCAACCCGCTGATCACTCCAAAACTGAACGTGTCGTTCAAGCCGTAAGGATTGCCAATAGCCACGACCATCTGCCCAACCTTCAACTTTGAGGAATCCCCAAAATGCACTTCTGGCAACGGCTTTGGACTGTCGATCTTCACTACCGCCAAGTCCGTTTCCTCATCTGTCCCAATGACCGTGCCGATCAATTCCTCACCACCATACAAGGTGATCTTGACTTTTTCCGCCTGCTTCACCACATGGCTGTTGGTGACCAAATAGCCCTCACCACCATCTATAATGACCCCCGCCCCGGCATTGGTTGGACGGGATCGAGAAGCATCGCTGTGCCGCCTGATCGAGGGAGAGGGAGGAACGTATGGGGAAATATTTACGACCGATGGCAGGGCGTGCTCTGCCAAGGCAACCAAGCCCCGCTCCACTTCTTCCAAAATTTTCAACCCACTCAGGGAGTGCCCCGCTTGAACACTGGACACATGAATCATACAATAAATAAAAACCGAGAGAGTACGTATTGCCGACCATCCACTCATGAACTCACCTGTTTCGCAATTCCCGTGGGAATTCTTGATCCAATCCCAGGAACCAAGCTAAGCCAGTGAAAATAAGTGACGATTCTCCTCAAGCCACCCGCGCTTCGACGCAACTAAGCCCAGCTTTAAAGCCCTTTTTAAACGCAAGAACCCGGCCAATTGCCGGCCAAAAATTTTGGCCTCAACTGGTCTGCGGGACCGGTCAAATAAACCTAACTCTATTAAAGACAGCACAATAACGGTCAGGATAGCTATCCACCCGTCCTCTTGAAAACACCAATCTTCAGGCTTTCAGAGCTCCCCTATATACCCAGATTTCATTTTTCTGTCAAGAGAAAAATCCTATCGAAAAACGTCTATAACTATTGGTAAACAAACTCCATACGACTTTGCAAAAAAATGTTAAATTAAAACTACGGATGTTCTTTATGGGGAGCCCAGATAAAATGCAAACCACAATTTTTTTGAGTGCCAAAAGATGAAATGGATTGATTTTGAAGCGAAATCAGCAGAGGAAATTTTAGCGTGGGCGGTGCCCAAATTTGGCTCGCGTTTGGGGCTGGCCTCCAGCTTTGGGATGGAGGATATGGTCCTCATTGACATGATCAGTAAAATGAATGCGCCTGTCACCGTTTTCACTCTGGACACCGGCCGTCTTCATGAAGAAACTTACGCCACCATGGAAAAGGCGCGAAGCCGGTATGGAATCGAAATTAAATCCTATTTCCCCAAAAGCGCGGATGTGGAAACTCTGGTGAGCACAAAAGGATTTTATTCGTTCCGCGAAAGCATCGAAAACCGCAAGGAGTGTTGTGCCATCCGAAAAATGGAACCCCTCAGCCGCGCACTTTCAGAACTGGATGCCTGGATGACAGGTTTACGCCGCGAACAGAGCGTCACCCGGACCGACATTCCTAAGGCTGGCCCGGACTTGAACAATCTGCATCTGGTTAAACTCAATCCGCTGGCGGACTGGACTGAAGATCAGGTCAAAGCTTACATCGAAAAGCACGAGGTCCCGGTCAACCCCCTGCACCAAAGAAATTTCCCCAGTATTGGTTGTGCGCCCTGCACCCGTGCTATTGAACCCGGTGAAGACATTCGGTCGGGACGCTGGTGGTGGGAAAATCCAGAACATAAGGAATGCGGACTGCATCGTCCCAAATAAGGCCCCGGTCAATACTGTCCCTAATTAAATTTGTTCTCGACGCAAGGGCGGGACTTGGCTCATCACTTCCTGTTCCCAGCGGTTCGCCTGGCTCAATAAATGAACCAGCAACGGCCCCAGAAATAAACCCGCATCTAAAGCCGATTTGAATCTATCCCACCGGCTCCCTTCCAGGGCGCCGCAACGCGACAGAATGAATTGTTCCACCTCACCAATCAGCAAGGGGATCAATTGGAACGCCCCAATCCCCACGGCAAAAAATTCTTTAAGCCATCGATTCAGAATTGGATAACCAAACAGCGTCATTTTAGTTGCGACAGGCATCAGATCGCCGGGGGCGGTGGTTCTCATCAGGATCATGGAAAAGAAAATCATCAGTGTAAATTTTAATATGGATTCAGCGCCAACGCTCAGCCCTTCCCAAGTGATAGCGGCGGAGAAAAATGCCAGGGATTCTATGGCGTGCCCGGGAGTCATAAATATCGGCAACCCGCCAATCACCAGCAAGAACCATTTGAAGGTTTTTAACAACTTCCAAATTTTTGCCGGAGATATGTCAGCCATCACCAGTCCCATGCCAGCCAACAGCAACAACCCTCCCCAAACAGGAACGTTCCCCACCGCAGTCAGGATCACCAGTATGCCGATGCCAAAAACTTTCCGGCCGGGACGCATCCTATGCAAAATAGAGTCGCCGGGCTGAAATCGGCCAGCCAGAAAATCATGGGATAAGGATTGTTCAGGCATAGGGATTGAAATTCAGAAAAGCTTGCGTGGAAAACGAATTGACCATTGAATTTTTCTTATTATGAAATAATAATGTTTGCCAACCATTCTACAGTAAATCCAGGCCCTATGAATAACGACGTCATTGAAAAAACAAGAGCTTTTGCCCAGTCATTTTTCGAGGATGAAGGTTCCGGGCATGACTGGTGGCATGTTTACCGGGTGTGGCAAACAGCCAAACATCTGGCCTCCGAAGAAGGCGCAGACTCGACCATCGTCCAGGTGGCCGCCCTGTTGCACGACGTTTCCGACTGGAAACTCCATGGCGGAGACGAGCAACAAGGTCTGCAAAAAATCCGCGAGTTGTTGTCCGAAGACCTCGACTCTGCATCTATTGATAAAGTTTGCGGCATCATCTCAAAAATTTCTTACAAGGGCGCTGGCGTGAAAACTCCGATGGATTCCCTCGAAGGCCGGGTGGTGCAGGACGCGGACCGGCTGGACGCCATCGGCGCACTGGGCATCGCCCGCGCTTTCGCCTACGGGGGACACCAGGGGCGTTTGATTCACCACCCGGAGCGTAAACCGGAAATGCACGACAGCTTCGAAGCCTATAAAAGCAACTCAGGCCCCTCCATCAATCACTTTTATGAAAAACTGCTTTTATTGAAAGATCGGATGAACACTCCCACCGGTAAAAAAATCGCCGAACAAAGACACCAGTTTATGGAACTCTACCTCAAACAATTTTTCAAGGAATGGCATGGCGAATCCTGAAACCATTCAAACCTGCGCCCGGCTGTTGCAACAAGCCGGGCGGATGCTGGTCCTGACCAGTGCCGGCATGAGCGCCGACTCCAACATCCCGACTTTTCGCGACAAGGATGGTTACTGGCGAAACTTTCCACCGTTCAAAGAAAAGGGATTGGAAGCGCAAGACCTGGCAAGCCCCTGGGCGTTTCGCAACGAACTGCCGCACGCCTGGGCCTTTTATGAATGGCGGCGCAGAAATGCCAATGAAAACGAGCCGCATGAGGGCTATCACGTCCTCAATCGCTGGGCGGAAAATCGCGACGCCTTCATCCACACCACGAATACCGACGGGTATCATTTGCGGTCGGGATGCTCTGCCGACAGGATTAAGGAAGTCCATGGCTCTATGTGGCGTTTGCAGTGTCTGGATGTATGCAGTTATGATTTTTGGAACGAGGAGTCCGTCCCCTTGTGCGGCCTGGACCATGAAAAGATGCTGGCTTCCGATTATCCAGTCTGTCCGCGTTGTAACGGCATTGCCCGGCCCCATATACTGATGTTCGGAGATGGTGAGTATACCGGGCATCAGAAACAGGAGGACAACTTTTCCGACTTTATAAGAAAGGCGGTGGACTTGGTTCTCCTGATAGGCAGTTCCGGAGCGGTGCCCACCAACGATTATATCGCTTTGCAGTTTCACCAGGGCGGAACGCCGGTTATCAATATTAATCTGGACTCTTCAGCGAATGCCATCGTCAACACCCCATATTTTTTGGTCATGAAGGGCAAGGACGCCCTGACTCAGCTGGACGAAGCGCTCAACTCCTTATAATGAACCCAGAACCTGCCATGGGTAGCGACAGCACTTGCAACCGAGAGGGAATTTCAAGAGAATTCAGCGCTTATTTTTTCACGCCAAACCCCAAATGCCATTAAATCGCAAAGGAATTGAGCCGTATATTTATGTTGTCCATTCAAAATAAAATATAGTACTCTGGGAAAAATCATTTGCTTCGCACCCAACCAATCAAGAGCCACCCACTCCCCGAAGGAGATGAATAATGCACATTGTCTTACTTGCGCTGGTTTTCGTATTGTCGTGGGCCGCCCCTTCTATTGCGGGGTGCAGTAAAGCCAATATATGCCAAATGGTTAAAAAAATGGGGCATTTTGATATTTTAAATGCATGCCCCCAAGCCGGGCCGCTTTTAGCGGAGTGCAAGAAGGTATCGAAAAAACCTCTGGTGAATTTACCGGAACCCCAGTTCGTTGCCAATGACAATGGTACCGTCACCGATAAAGCCAACAATTTGATGTGGGTCCAGAAAGGGATTCTCGTAAAGAATTCACTTAAAACAGCCAGCGAGTTCGCCACCACTTTCAGCCATGAAGGAGTTATTGGCTGGCGGCTACCCACCCTGCCCGAACTAAAAACTCTGCTGAATCATCAGCGTGAAACCAATTTCAGCGGTCAAAAATCCTGGGTCCATCCTGTTTTCAACGATGGCCGGGGCCATTACTACTGGACCACAACAACCTGTGAGGAGATTTCATTTATCGAAGACCGCTATCAAAAGAAACTCTGCCAGCAGGGTGACCAAGGGGCTTGGCTCGTTCATTTTAATATTGGTGCCATTTTTTGGCATTTTGTTACCGCAAAAAACTATTTTGTCTGGCCGGTACGGGACCTGAAATAGCCCACCTCTTTTGTTTTCAAACCTGTGACACTCCTCCTCTGCGCAATTTTTATATCCTGTCCAACACGACCACCTCCGCAGGACAGCCTCTGCGAGTCAGTATTTTTTAATTTTAAAGACCAGATAAAAAAATCTTCTGAGCCTATTTGTCACTCTAAACTTAGGCGTGAGGCTGTTGCACCAGTCTTTTCTTTAGAGATAATTTTTCTTCATTTCAACCCAAGAGGAAATTATGGATGAAATTGGCGATTACATGTCGAGTTCCATTTTGAGGATTGATGCGGCGGCGGCCGTTCAGGATGCGGCGATTATGATGGAAGTCAACCACGTCGGTTCGTTGATCATTGAGGAGTATGGCGAGGATATTGGAATACTCACCGAAAAGGACTTTTCCGAAAAAATTATCGCAAAAAAACTCGACCCGGAGAAAACGTTGGTCACGGCAATCATGACCAAGCCAATCCTGACCATGGACCGGTATCTTCCGGTGGAGGAAGCCAATAAATTTATGTATGAAAAAAAGATCCGCCATTTGGCGGTGACCGAGGAAGATAAGATCGTTGGAATTTTATCCATGAAGGATCTGGTTGCTTATTATTCCAAAAATTTTCGTATGCAGGAGTGAACTCAAAAATCATTGCGCACTTGAAACCGCTTGAAAATTTAAATTTCAAAAACCGATTCATCGACTTGGGTGGAGAATACTATCAGGCGAAAAACCCCGTGCCGGCGGAGGATCCTTACCTGGTTTCTTTCAATGCCGAGGGCGCCGCGCTCATTGATCTCGACCCGGCGGAATCCCGCAGGCCCGAATTTGTGCAATACATGAGTGGCAACAAACCACTTCCCGGCGCACAACCTTTGGCCATGGCTTATTCGGGTTTCCAGTTTGGAGTTTACAATTCCCAATTGGGAGACGGACGCGGTCTGCTTCTGGGAGAGGTCGAAAATCAAAAAGGTGAAAAGTGGGACATCTACCTGAAGGGTAGCGGACAAACCAGGTTTTGCCGGGGATTCGATGGCCGCGCCACCTTGCGTTCCTCCATCCGCGAATATCTGGGACAGGAGGCTCTGGCGGGCCTCGGCATTCCCACCACCCGATCGCTCGCTATTGTCGGAATCCGTGAACTGATTTACCGGGAGCGCCCCGAACTCCCTGCCGTTCTGGTGCGGCTTGCCCGCTCCCACATCCGATTTGGAAATTTTGATTACTTTCACTACACCAACCGGCCCGAAAAAGTGGCCGAGCTGGCCGACCATGTCATTCAAGTCCATTTGCCGCACCTTGCAGACCAGCCGGAAAAATACCGTTTGTTTTTCAGGTTTGTTATCGACCGCACGGCGTATCTAATCGCTTCCTGGCAAGCCGCCGGTTTCGCCCACGGAGTGATGAACACCGACAACATGTCCATCCTGGGGGATTGTTTTGATTACGGTCCTTTCGGATTCATGGACCGGTTCAAATCGGGTTTCGTGCCGAACCATTCGGATATCCATGGCCGCTATTCTTATGACCGGCAACCGGAGATCGGCCACTGGAATCTGGCCAAGCTCGGTGAAACTCTGACCTCTTTGATCGCTCCCAATATTTTGCAGGAGGAATTGGAAAAGTATCAAGTCGCATTCAACGGGTACAACAGTCAAATGACCGCGCAAAAACTTGGGTTGAGTCTCATCGATTCCGA
>SMVS01000148.1 GCA_004357435.1 Nitrospina sp.
CCTGTCGGAAGTCGTTGCCTTTATTCATTTTATTTTTAGGCGGGGTATTTCTTGTCCCACTCTGAGGCTTAAGCAAATAATTTCAAGCAGGTCGGACAGAAAAATAGCCTTGAATTCCCTACATGTCAAATAAATTTTAATTCTGGGAAGGAAAACAAATCCCGGCAGGTTCTCAGATTATGTGAATACGTTCTTCAGACAACGCAATCCTCTAGGAGTTTGCGAACCCCACACTGACACAAGGCACTCAATAAGGCATGACCCCGTATTTCTCCTCATACTCTTCCAAAGGAATCATATCGATGGCATCCCAGGGACACCCCTCCAGCAGGGTATCCATCGGCCCCTTGGTAACACACTTATTACACCCGATACATAAAAGCGGATCAACCACCACTAAATTGAAAACGGGAGCATGTGGATTTTTAACCTCGTACATGCAAAGGTCCACCGGACATTCTGTAATGCAGATCGGAGCCCCACTACAGCCTGTACAGGCTTCATTGATCACCGCCATTAATTTTGGCTTGCGTTTTCTTTGAACGTTCCGTTTAGCTTTTTCGGCAACCGCCATAATTGACCCATTCAATCCAAGAGTTTATGAATTCAATTCTAAACAAAAACAGAGGCATTTTATAGCAAAATTCAACGGTTTGCGCAAACAAATTGCGGAGAACAGGTTGCGGGCCCAGCTGATCGCCCATATTGGCGCCGCCGCCACCCCGGTTTTTGATTTACTTCAAAGGCTCAATGTAATAATATCCAAGGGATTTTAGGCTCTTTTGGGGGCCTTCGGGATGGGATGGCAACGGCCCAGAAGTTTAAAAATACTTTTTCAACGCTTGTTTCAGGCGATTATCATATATGTGTAAACAACACAAAGCATGTCATTCAACAGCATTCTTGGCCAAGGTCAAGCTAAACATATAATAGCCAAAGCGCTTCAGCACGGCACCCTGCCCCACGCTTATTTGTTTTACGGTCCCGAAAGTATCGGGAAAAGGTTGCTGGCGAGGCAATTGGCCAAAGCTTTGAACTGCACCGAACAGGGGCCGGCAGACGCTTGCGACGCGTGTCAGTCCTGCATCAAAATAGAGCAAAATATACATCCCGATTTTTTCCTCCTCGCACCTGCCAAATCCACACCCACCGCACGTGAAGCCGTCATTAAAATCGATGCCGTGCGGAATTTGCAATCCAAACTGGGCTATTTCCCCTATGAAGGCCGGACCAAGGTCGCCATCATCGATTCGGTGGAGAAAATGAATCCCCAGGCCAGCAACTCGTTCCTCAAAACTCTGGAAGAGCCGCCGTCGTCCACCCTGTTGATCCTGATCACCGCCAGCCCCAATCAATTATTGCCCACTTTGGTTTCCCGCTGTCAGGGCATCCGATTTCATCCCCTACCGCCGGAATCCATCAAGGAAATCCTGCTCAACCAAACAGCAACGGACCGTATGGAACCGAGCGAGGTCGAATTGCGCGTTCTCAGGTCCAAAGGGCAAGTCAGCCGGGCCCTGGATGAGAATGTAGCCGAGATCGCGCAACAGCGGCAAGAATTGATCGACCTGCTGGAACATCTTTCCTGGGACCGTATCGATCTTCTCTTTCAGTGGTCGAAAGCCCGGGCCCGCGACAAGGACCGGGTGACCGAAGTGCTGGAAGAGCTGATGGGCTTACTGCGCGATATAGCTTTTTTAAAAACCCAGAACAACAGCGAGCTTTTGTTGAACCGTGATGTCGCCCATCTCCTGCGGCCGCTGGCTTCCAAAAAATCTTTAGCCGGGTTGTTGAAGTTTATGGACGGCGTGCAACAAACGCTCCACGCTTTATCGGGCAATGCCAATGTCCAACTGTCACTGGAAAATATGCTTTTACAATATTGTGAAACGACTTAAGAACTTATGAACCCCGCATCCAAAGAAAAAGATAACGAACTCGAGTCCTCCCCTGAGGCGCCGCGTTTTATCCTGGGCGTCCGGCTCAGGGGAAGCAACAAGTCCGTGCGCTGCAATCCCGTAGGTTTCAATTTGCGGGTGGGGATGACTGTCATGGTCGATACCGAGGACGGTCCACATCTGGCGACGGTGGCCTCAAACAAGATCATCAACTTTAATAAAGTCCACTGTTCCAACCCGCCCAAAATTTTGCGGGTCGCCAATGAGAAAGACTTGACTGTTGACGAGGAAAAGCAAAAACGGGAAAGGACCGCCACGGCCCTCTGCCTGGATGTGATTGCGCGGTTGAAACTTCGCATGAACTTGAGCCATGTGGTGTTTTTCAGCGAAATGAACAAATCTATTTTTTACTTCTCGGCAGAGGGCCGAGTCGACTTCCGGGAATTGGTCAAGCAACTCGCCTCGCAACTCAAACACCGCATAGAAATGCGGCAGCTTGGAGTCCGTGATATCGCCAAGGCCCTCACCGGTTACGGCATGTGCGGTCAATCCCTGTGTTGCTCCACTTTTCTGCCCAAGTTTTCGCCGGTCACCATCCGGATGGCCAAGGATCAGGGTTTAGCGCTCAATCCCGGTAAAATTTCCGGCGTGTGCGGGCGCCTCATGTGTTGCCTCCAGTATGAACACGAAACCTATCGGGAAATGATCAAAGAGCTTCCCAAAGTGGGTAAAACCATCACCACCCCCGACGGACCCGGCAGGGTCATCCACAACGATATCCTCAAGCAAATGATCACCGTCCGCCTTGATGCCGACTACATCATGTACTATCATCTGAACGAGCTGAAGGACTCGATGTCTGAACAACCGAAATCCTCCTGATTCCCGACTCCAAAAACTCTGAACCTGGAACCCTGAAAATGTCGAAGAAGTTTTACATCACCACCCCGATCTATTACGTCAACGATGTCCCGCACATCGGGCACGCCTACACCACCATTGCCGCCGATGTCGCCGCCCGTTACAAACGGCTGGGAGGACACGATGTTTTTTTTCTGACGGGGACGGACGAACATGGCCAAAAGGTCCAGCAGGCCGCCATAGAAGCCGGAAAATCACCGCAGGACCATGTCGATTCCCTTTACATCCGGTTTAAAGAGCTGTGGCAAAAACTCAATATTTCTCACACCGATTTCATCCGCACCACCGAACCACGACATAAAAAGGTGGTGCAGGAAATTTTGCAGGACCTTCATGATCGTGGCGAAATTTACAAGGATTCCTATGAAGGCTGGTACTGCATGCCGGACGAGAGGTTCTGGACCGAGAAAGACCTGGTGGACGGCAACTGTCCCGAATGCGGACGCAAGGTGGAAAAAATCAAGGAGTACAATTATTTTTTCAAGATGGGCCAGCATCAGGATTGGTTGATCGAGCAAATCCAGTCCAACGAAAAATTTATTCTGCCGGCGTCGCGCAGAAACGAAGTTTTAGGTTTTCTCCAGAAACCGTTGGAGGATCTGTGCATTTCCCGGCCCAAAGAACGACTGTCCTGGGGCATCCCCCTGCCCTTCGATGACGACTACGTGACCTACGTCTGGTTCGACGCATTGATCAACTACATCTCCGTTCACGGGTCACTCGCGGATGTACGCGCCAGCGGTTACTGGCCGACCAGCCACCACCTGATCGGCAAGGACATCCTCACCACGCATGCGGTGTACTGGTCGACCATGCTCAAGGCCATGGACCTGGCAGTGCCCGATAACATTTTCGCGCATGGCTGGTGGACGGTGAACGGACAAAAAATGTCCAAGTCGCTGCGCAACGTGGTCGAGCCGAACCTGCTCATCGAACAGTTCGGTGTGGATGTCATCCGCTACTTTCTTTTGCGTGAAGTGCCATTCGGTCTCGACGGCGATTTTTCCCACAAAGCCCTGATCGGCAGAATCAACAGCGACCTCGCCAACAATCTGGGCAACCTGGTCAACCGCACCCTCAACATGCTGGGCAAATATTTTAAGGGCATCGTTCCCCAGCCGGACGCGGCCGGAGATGAAGACGCGCTCTTAAAAAAGAAATGTTCCGAGGTGGTCGGCGAGGTCGATAAATTATTCGATGAGTTGGCCTTCAGTAAAATTTTAATGAAAATCTGGGAACTCCTCGACACCAGCAACCAGTACATCAACAACACCGCGCCCTGGAACCTTGCCAAATCGGAGGAAGGCAAAAAACGGTTGGCGACGGTGATGTACAACTCAGCCGAGGCGGTACGGGTCATTGGAATATTGATCAGCCCGTTCATGCCGGAGACCGGGGACAAAATCATGGCACAGCTCGGCATCGATACGCCGGTCAATCAGCAGGGTTTGGATTCCCTCAAACAATGGGGATGGATCAAGGCCGAAACGCAGACCCACCAGGGCGCGCAAATCTTTCCACGTATCGACGACCCAGCCGCCGCCAAACTCCTCGCGTCCATCGAAACCGGCAGTGAACCGGAAAAAACAGAGCCGCCCGAACAAATCACCATTGAAGATGTCATGAAGCTCGACCTGCGCACGGCCAAGATCCTCGAAGCTGAGAAAGTGAAGAAATCCAAAAAACTAATCAAGCTGAAGGTGGACCTCGGCAACGAACAACGGCAGGTGCTGGCGGGTATCGCCGAAACCTACGAACCGGAACAACTCATTGGCCGCACCGTTATTTTGGTCGCCAACCTCAAACCCGCCAAACTCATGGGGCTGGAATCGCAGGGCATGATCCTGGCCGGAAGCAGTGGCAAAAAGATTGTGCTGGCCGGATTTGATGAAGCGCTGGATTTGGGGGCGCGCGTGAAATGATCATCGACACCCATGCTCATGTCGACATGGATCAATTCGATGCCGACCGGGATGAAACCATTGAGCGGGCCCGGCAAAGCGGCGTCAAATACATCGTCAATGTGGGATGCGATATCGATAGCAGTCGCCGTTCGATTGAGCTGACCGAGCACTACGATTTTATCTACGCCACCGCTGGCATCCATCCGCACGACGTCAAGGACATCACCGGCGATACCTATCTGGAACTGCGCGACCTTCTGCAACATCCGAAAGTCATCGCCGTTGGGGAGACGGGTCTCGACTATTTCAAAAATTATTCGCCGCCGGATTTACAAAGAGAGCATTTGCGCAAACAGGTGGAGCTGGCGCTGGAGGTCCACAAACCGTTGATCATCCACAGCCGCGACGCGAACGCGGACATCATTGCCATTCTGTCCGAATATTTCAAGAACGATGAGAATGGCAGAGCCGGCATCTTCCACTGCTTTTCCGGCGATCAGGAATTGGCCAATGCCGCTTTGGCGATGGGGTTTTACATTTCCTTTTCCGGCTCGGTCACTTTTAAAAATGCCGACAGCCTGCGGGAAGTGGCTAAAACCATTCCCGCCGACCGCCTCTTGGCGGAAACCGATTGCCCCTACATGGCGCCGGTGCCCATGCGCGGTAAACGCAACGAACCGTCGTTCGTGAACCACACGGCGGAAAGGCTGGCCGAAATACGCGGGCTCAAGCTCGACGATGTGCATCGCACCATGGAACTCAACTTTTACGATTTATTTGGCATCGGCGAACAAGCGAAACCCGGAACCGTTTCCTATCAGATCCGCAACTCGCTCTACCTCAACCTGACGCAACGATGCACCAACAGTTGTGGGTTCTGCACACGCCTCACCAAGCCGATCGTTCAGGGCTACAACCTGGCGCTCGACCGCGAACCGACCGCCTTGGAAATTTGGGAATCGATCGACGATCCCACCAAATATGAAGAGGTGGTGTTTTGCGGCTACGGCGAACCGACTCTGCGGCTCGACGTGATTGTGGAAGTCGCAAAAAAAATCAAGGACGCCGGCGGACGCGTGCGGCTCAACACCAACGGTCACGGCAACGTGATCAACAAACGCAACATCCTGCCCGAACTGAAGGGCCTGGTGGATGAGGTGTCGGTCAGCCTCAACGCCGACACGTCGGAGGCTTACGATGAAATCTGTGTCCCCTTACCTTCGTACCGCGGCAGGATTTACGGCGAGATCAAGGACTTCATTGCAGAAGCTAAAAAATATATCCCCGATGTGCAGGTGACAATTGTCACACACCAAAAAAACGTGGACGAGGACCGGTGCGAAGCCATCGTCAATAAAGAATTCGGCGTGAAGTACCGGGCGCGCCGCTACAACATCGTGGGCTGATTATGGCGAGATTCTGGATTAAATTTGGATCGATTTTAGCGGGACTGAGCGTGATGCTCGGCGCTTTCGGTGCGCATTCGCTGAAGGACCGGTTGACCGAGAAAAGTCTCGACACATTTCACACCGCGCAGTTTTATCAGTTCATGCACAGCATCGCCCTGGTGCTGGTGGGATTTTTAATTTTGAAACTGGGTGAGGACGCCAGCAAACGGCTCCACAAGGCGGGCTGGTTTTTTACGGCAGGCATCGTGCTGTTCAGCGGCAGTCTCTATGGCCTCGCCCTGGGCGGGCCCAGATTCCTCGGACCCATGACGCCAATCGGCGGATTGTGCTTCATGACCGGCTGGTTCCTGCTCGCCTTCTCTATTCCCAAGAAATAAACCCTCATAAGCACAACATAGGAGTTGCGCTAAAGACCGGACGGTATCAATGTCTCAGCCGGGATTCCCGAGTCACCCTAACCTCTTTACCTGAAGTGTGGAGACCGGAAAAACTTTTTTCAGTGCGGGGCCGGGCCTCATTTATGGCGCGAGATGACTCCAGTTCCCGCATGGCGCGTGTGACCTGGATCAAGGATTGAGC
>SMVS01000149.1 GCA_004357435.1 Nitrospina sp.
AAAAAAGTATTTCCCTGTTTCCCGATGCCTGAAATAGGCTATTGTCGTCGATGTTTTAAAACATTTACCATTCTTTTTCAAGGAAATGTTACAGGGTGGGAGGAAGCGCACCTGAGTTTCATGGGCGGAGCCGGTAACAATCGGATCATTGCCATTGATTCGCACGGCCTGTTCCGCCCCGTCCCCAACCGGGTCCGGGTCCCAGGTGGTCAAAATCATTTACCAAAAAGGCCCTCCAGGGCATCCGTCACGCCTTTGGTGTCATCGCCGACCAGGTTTCCCACTCCGGCAATCACATCCCCTGCCACGTCACCCACTTTGCCGAGATCGAGTGGCGCCACGGCCCGAGGATGCCATCTTTGAGCGCACCGACCATCTTGTTGATGGCTTCGCCAGGGGTCGCACCTTTTTCCTTCTTGCCGATGTCCTTAATATGAATATCCAGCAGAGGGACCGTCAATGATTTGCCTCCCAGAAAGGAAGCGCCGATATTGACCTTTCCGTTACGGACGATGAAGTTTTCGATGATGAGTTTGGTGCCACCTTCATCATCGACGCTCTCTGTTTCCTCCGAGGGTGACGACCCCACCCCATATTCCGCCATGAAAGCATTCACGTTTTTTTGAATGGCGTCGATATTACTGCCATCGCCACTCAACTCGTAGGTGATCTCGGGCGCTTCAATGGCAATTTCATTGATGACGATCACCTCTTCCGTGATCGAGCTGATATCAATGGCCAGGCGAATTTCGTCCACCCGCATGAGGCTTTCGGTGGCAAATCCCTTTGGGTTGCCCACTTTAAGCCCCCGCATGGCACCCTTGCCAGACTGGGCATCGATCTCGGTTTCCTTCAGCACCACTTCCGCCTGAATGATCTTCGGCCCCAGGGTGTTGACCGCCTGGGTAATAATGGTTCCCAATGAGAAATACAGGGTAACCAAAACAACCACTACCACGATGGGAACCAAGATAGCCAAACCGATGAGAAAACGTTTCATGACGCTACCTCCTTTTAGTTAAAGAAGATTCATAGGGATGAAATACCTCTGCCCGGTTTGCTGTCAGGAAAGACCTGTCCCGCTTCGAGGATGACCCATTTCTCTGAAGTGTCGCCGAGGACCAGATCCAGATGATCGTTCATCCGGACCATTTCAAGAGCGCCCGGCGGCAAACGAAGGCGTACCGGGTCGTCCTGATGCCTTCCTTTCACATGAATAAATCCTTTATCAATTTTAATCACTGAAAAAATATCGTTGACCGTCTGCACAATTTGCGGAGGCTCTTCCAGAGTTTTTTCCGTTTCGTCGTCCAGGAAATGGCTGAGTTGCAGGCAACGTTCTTGCGCCTGTGTCAAATCCTGCACCCTGTTTTGAAAATCAACCTGCTCCAGCCCGTGACGGATGTCCCGTTTTTCCAGCCACCGCAAAAAGGAATACAAGTCGAACAGCACCTCATTGGTTTCCGATTTTCCAGTCACCGCATTGAATGGCAGGTGGGCCACGACAAAGCGGCTGAGGTGTTGGAGACTGATTTCGGCGGGCGAGGCGGTGACCCGGCGGCCGCGTTCGTCCTCCGCGAAGGGCAACCCCGATTCGAGCAGGCAGGAATGGAACAAAGACAGGCTGTGCCCCAGTTCCGGGTGAGCTTCATCAATGGCGGGAGCGATTCCCGCAAACCTGACATAATCTTTTATCAAGTTATAAATTTCCATTTTTAATCCGTAGGTTTTCCCGATGAGGCCAGACAATCCTTGAGTGATTCCAGAAAACGTTCGAATTCTTCTGGTCGGATGTCTCCCATGTTGGCGATCCTGAAAATGGCAGGGCCCAGTCCTCCCTGGCCGGCATAAATCACAAAACCCCGGTCTTTGAGTCGATCGTGCAAATGGTCGTAAGGCATCCCCTCTGGCAGTTTCAACGCGGTGAGCGTGTTGGAGTGATGCGCCTCCGGAATCAAAAACTCCAATCCCATTGCGCGGAATCCCCGGCGCAAATTGTGAGCGGCGTCGCGGTATCGCTGAATGCGCCCCGCAACCGTTTCCTCAGCCAGTTCGTCCAGAGCGGCGTCGAGGGCGTAATGGATTTGAACCGCCGGAGTGAACAGGGTGTCGCCTTTTTCGTGCGCCCGGTAATGGTTCACCAAATTGAAATAAAGATTGCGTGGCGGAATTTTTTCCAATCGCCGGATTTCACTTTTCTTCACCAGAACAAAAGAAACTCCCGGCAGGCCCTGCAGGCATTTGTTGGCCGTCCCCACACATAAGTCAATCGCCGTACGGTCGAAATCCAAAGGGTCGCCCGCCAGACTGCTGATCGCGTCCACCAGGAACTTCTTTTCATGGGCCTGCACCAGGTTCGCGATTTCCTGAAGCGGGTTCAGCAATCCGGTCGTCGTTTCGTGATGCACTGCGGCCACCACCTCGATTTCAGGGTGATCGTGCAACGCCCGCTCGATGTCCTCCAATCGCGGCGGTTCGCCCCAGGGCGTGTCGACCGTGATGCTCGGCAAATGGTAAGCGTCCGCTATTTTGGCGATGCGCTCCCCGTACACTCCGTTGCGGATGACCAGCAGGCTTCGTCCTTCGCTCAGGCAGGAGCTGACGGCCATCTCCAGTGCAGCGGTGCCGGAACCGGAGATCAGTACGGCGGTGTAATCTTTTTCGATTGCGAACACTTTGACCAGTTTACCGCGGATGGAGTGTAGGAGGTCGGCAAACTCTTTCTCCCGATGGCACAAATCTTCCTTCAGCAAAGCCTCGCGTACTTTCGGCGTCACGTTGACGGGGCCCGGATTGAGTAAAACGACTCGCGGCATGTTGGTGGTGGGTTGGGGTTGTCTAAAGATCGCCGCACTATACCATTTTTGCGCGCCACCACCCCCATTACAATTTCCCGCATGGGGCGGATAAGTTTTAACCGGATTTGGTATGATGGGCAGATCGATCAACATCCTAATTCTTGCGGGCCACCGATGGAATGAAAATACCTTCCCTGTTTTTGATTTTAATCTTTCTCGCTCCGGCCGGCATGACCTTTCCTGGCGCCTTGTGGGCTCTGGGGGAAGGGTCGAAACTGATGATTCCCCAGATCGAATACCGGGGTGGAGTTTTTAAACCCCGGCCGCGCGGGGTGGAGAGCCTATTGGCGCAACTGGCCAAGCGCACCTCAGCGGAAGTGAATCGCACCGAATTGAATTTGAAAGTTACGGACCCCCGGCTGTACCACTACCCGTTCATCTATTTAGGTGGCAACGCCGGGTTCGATCCGTTCACCAAACAGGAATTGCAGGCGCTCAGAAATTATCTGAACTATGGCGGATTTTTGTTGATCGACGACAACACCTCCAAGCCCCACTCGAAATTCGACGCGTCGGTTCGGAAATTGATTGCGGATTTGTTTCCACGCATTCCCCTGCAAAAAATCCCCCGGGATCATTCCATTTTTCGATCGTTTTACCTCATCAACCAGGTCGTCGGGCGGAAGGTGATCAACCCGAACCTCGAAGGCATCACCACTAAAGGGCGCACCCTGCTGGTGTATTGCGGCAATGATTTAGCCGGGGCCTGGTCCAAAAACAAATTGGGGCAGTGGGATTTTGACATGGTGGGGGGCGGGTCCCGTCAAAGAAAATTAAGCCTCCGTCTGGGCGTCAACATTGTTTTGTACGCACTCACTTTGGATTACAAGAAGGACCTGGTGCATTTGCCGATCATTCTGGAACGGTTGAGGAGATACAGTCCGCGATGATGAGGTTCGGTGAATTTCTGGGAATCGATCCCAATCAATACAACGCTTGGGAAATCCACTGGGCTTCTCACGATGCCTGGGCACTCGGACTTCTGATTTTTCTGATGCCCGTGATGCTTTGGTTTTGCTGGTCGAGTTTGAAGCGGGTCCTGTCGCCGGTTAAAAAACTATTTTTATTTGGCTTGCGCCTGCTCATTCTCGGTCTTGTTTTTCTTGTTTTTTTGCAACCTCAGATCGAATTCAAAAAAATCCAGTCCCTCAAAAATTCCATTGCTGTTTTACTCGATGACAGCAAAAGCATGTCCATCCAAACTCACCCGCAGGAAAAACCCAGAAGTGATCTGGTTCGAAATTTTCTGGAACAACAGGCGGCAGGATTCGCGGAGTTGAGAAAAAAATTTGAAGTGGATTTTTTTCTGGTTTCGGACCATATCGAACCCATAATGAAAAATGGATGGGCCGATCAATATCAGACTGTGGGGATCCACACCGATTTCCATCGGGTGTTTCGCGAATTGAAGCAACATTACCGTGGAAAAGCCCTGCAGGGAGTCCTGCTCTTTTCCGACGGGGCCGACCTCGTTGAGGATGCCGCGCGCCTCTCCCGCGGGCTGGTGGAAATTCTGAATGAATTGGATGGGCCGGTGCATACGTTTCAGGTGGGAACCAACGCTCATTTCAAAGATCTGGCGATCGACCAATTGGAGGTTGCTGATTTTGGATTCGTCAACCAGCCCATCAGTGTTTCGGTCCACGTCAGCGTGGTTGGGATGGGGGACAAAAACGTGTCTCTGGTGCTTCGCGAAGGCGAGACCCTCCTGGTCTCCAAACTGGTCCATGTAAAAGATGGAGCCTTGCCGGAGCGGATCGACCTTGAGTTCACGCCGACCGAAACTGGCAAGCACATTTACACCGTTTCCCTGCCTCTTTTTTCGGGTGAGGCGGTGGCCGCCAACAACCGCTGGGATTTTGATTCCAAAGTGGTCCGGGACCGTGTTCGAGTTCTCCACCTGAATGGCCGTCCGTCCTGGGATTCCCGCTTTCTGCGCGAGGCTCTGACCAACAACCCCAAAATCGATCTGTTGTCCTTTTTTATCCTGCGGACACTGACCGATAATGTCGATGCGCCCACCGCCGAACTGAGTCTGATTCCCTTTCCCTCGAACCTCCTGTTCACCGATTACCTCAAGTCTTTCGATCTGGTGATTTTCCAAAATTTCAAGTACACGCCTTATCTGGATAAAAAATACCTGGCCAATCTCAAGGAATATGTGGAAGGGGGCGGCGCGTTTTTAATGATTGGCGGCGAACTGTCGTTTCAGGGAGGGCAGTATCAGCGAACCCCGATTGAAGAAATAATTCCTGTTAAGTTTCAAAGAAACTCCAAGCGGTATCTTGCCGATGAGTTTCAATTGCAGGTGGATGAAAATTTAATTCATCATCCCATTCTTCAGTTGGAGAAAAATGAGTCACTGAACCAAAAGGCCTGGCAATCCATGCCGCCCTTGCGCGGGTTGAATGTCGGCCTGATTCCTGTGAAAGGCGCGCAGATTCTGGCCCATCGAGATTCGAGTTCCGGCAAATATCCGGTTCTTGTGGCAGGCCGGGTGGGGGCAGGGCGCAGTATGATCATTGCCACGGACAGCTCCTGGAATTGGAATTTCCTGCGGGTGGGGGCGGGCGGCAGTGGCCGGTATTATCAAAAGTTCTGGGAAAATATCATCGCGTGGATGACCGGTGAACCCGAAACCCGCCGTCTGCAGGTGGAAACCGATAAGGAAAAGTATCGTGAGCATGAAACAGTACGGATTCATATAAAGGTCTTGCGGGAGGATTACAATGCTGACAGTGGCGCCCCACTGGATTTGGTGGTCGATGCCATTCCGGGGCAACAGGAGTGGGCGCGGCAGTCCTTGCAGGCCGATCACCGGGGCGAAGCGCAATTTGAGTTTTTCCCCCACCGGGAGGGGTTCTATTCGGTCCGGGTCACCTCCCCGTCTCTTTCCGGGGAAGCCCGGTTCAGTGTTGCAAGTTCGAAAGCGGAATTTCAAAAACCACGCGTCAACGAGCAATTTCTTAAAGCCATTTCGCGTGTCACCGACGGCACCCATCAGGTTTTGGGAGAAGCGCCGTCGCTGGCAAAACTTTCCTTTCCCAATCCCATCATCGAAGCCGACACCAGCGCCCGCTGGATTTCCCTTTGGGATAACTGGGGCTCGTATGGTCTGATTCTGGGATTGCTCTCCCTGGAATGGTGGGTGCGCCGCAAATCCGGACTCAGTTGATCCGGTTAGAAATGCGTGGGAGTCCACCTCCTCCCTTGTGGAAACCAGGGCGATCCTGTACTATCAGGGCCGGGCGCATGGGAGCTTCCCAAATACTTGAAAACTCTATTGTTGGACGTTACCGATCATGGACAAAACTTCACAAAAAGGCGTGGCCCTCAAATCCTGGATACGGGATCGAGTGGTCTTTCTCGCGATGATCATTTTTACCTCGGGAGCGGCCATGTACATCGGTTCTTCAAAAATATTCTCTCCCGACAGCATCTGGCTCCATCCGGTGAAAGAGTTTTGCTTGTTGGTGTCGATGATTGGAGTGGTCTCGCTGGGATACGAGCTTTTTCTACGGGAACTCACCTTCAGCCAATACAAGGAAGCGTTGCAGGAAATAGTTAATCCGCACGCCGTCCGTTTGGGCATTCAGGGGATTTATAAAAATCGTTCCGAGTTGGGGCAGGCGCACACCTTCCAGAAACTTTTCAAAAAGGTGAAGCACGAAATTTTCATCGGCGGCACGTCGCTTCTCTCCATCTCCACCGGAAGCAGCGAATTGCTGAGAGAAAAGGTGATGAGCGGCGTGAACGTTAAATTGTTGTTGATGGATCCCCAGTCGGAGGTGGTCAAGCTGATCATGGCGCAGGGCGGCGGCAAGAAGACGTTCTTCAACGAAATTAAAACCTCGATCCTTTTGCTCCAGAAATTGCAGGAGGAAATTGACGAGAGCACCTCCCCCAACAATGGCAAACTGATCATTCACACTTACCAGTCCATTCCTTCACACTCCTTCATCTCACTGGACGCGTCCGAGTCGAGCGGCATCATCGTTGCCGATATCGGTCCCTACCTGGGGAATAACAGGCCGCGGCCCAGCATGACGATGATCAACAAAAAGGGCGGCCTGTTCGACTATTACCGCGACTTGAATGATGCGTTGTGGGAAGGAAGCCAGCCGCTCAAAACCGAAGCACAACAGTTGGCCGGGCTTAAAACCCGGACGCAGGTTTTTGCGAGCGGGTTGGAAACCGAATACTTTGATGCTCAAACCGAAGCTTGGAAGCCGGCCTCGATCTGCGAGGGCAACGATCAATGGCAGGGCATCAAGGGCAGTCTCTGGGTTTGGATCCGCGAACACATCACGCTGGAGGAAGCCAAGACAGGCAGTAAAAATAAATTTCGCCTGACCTTCGATATTCCACCGGGGAAAGCGTCCTCGGTAGGGCGGGCCGAGTTGTTTGTGCGCAGTGACGATACCTGCCACATCACGGTCAACGATGTCTCTATACGGCAGGAATATGGCGGCGCCGAATACCCCGATCCTTTCATCATCGACTTCGATAAATATTTGAGGGACGGCACCAACACCGTCACCTTTGAAGTCATCAATTACGCCATGCCCAATGTCACCAGCCCGGAAGACAACCCCACCGGCCTCATTTATCGCCTGCACCTTGAGATGCCGGAGTCCTGAAACTCCGCGCTTGCCCCCTGACTTTTCCTTAATGGGAATGCCATTTTCTGACAAGAACCCTACGCAATGTGTGAGGTGGGCCGGAATGCATCGTTTGCCGAATGGCAAGGCGCCTGTGGGTTACCGGGCGGGTCCATGTAACTATTTGTTTTATTTGATATTATTGCTTGGCGGAAGGAATTGACGGTTTCCGCTTCTGGTCTCAAAATCATTAATTGACAGGCTATGTTTTGGCTAATATAATCGCCACCCTGATTAGCAATGAACGGTCTAATCGTAAGTGTTAAAATAAGTTGTGAATTTTCGGCCTCAACCCGTGGCGGATTTTTAAACGTCCGGGAGGGGGAATGGATCGGACCGGTTTCGGGCCGATTCCGAATCGTTAATAAATAAAGATGGAAGTTATAAATGGCGGAATACTTTTTTGTCTTCATTTTCGCAATTGTTGCTTTGGGAGTGATCGCAGGCTTGTTGTTGCTTTCCAGTTTTCTGGGGCCCAAGAACCCGAATACGGAAAAGGATCTCCCTTACGAATGCGGCATGCTCCCTTCAGAAGAAGCCAAGGGCCGGTTCCCGGTGCGGTTTGCAACCATCGCCATGCTCTTCATTATTTTTGATATTGAGGTGGTGTTCATGTACCCCTGGGCCGTGGCTTTGGATGAACTCAAGATTTTTGGGTTGATTGAAATGGGGATATTCATCGCTATCCTGGCCGTTGCTTACATCTACATTTGGGGACGAGGAGGTTTGGAATGGGATTGATCGATCAAGCGGTCGAATCGATAGAGACCGAAGTCAATAATCTGAAATTAAATGCCAAGGATGCGTTTGATCAACTGGGCGCCGAGTTTTCCGGTGCCATTTACGACAGCATTTTAACCACCAAGCTGGGAAAAATTGTAGGCTGGGCGCAGAAAAATGCTCTTTGGCCGGCCACTTTCGGGCTGGCCTGTTGTGCCATTGAAATGATGGCCATGGCCAACTCCCGGTGGGACGCCGCCCGTTTCGGCGCTGAAGTGTTCCGCGCCTCGCCGCGCCAGGCCGATCTCATGATCGTGTCGGGCCGGGTGTCGCAAAAAATGGCGCCGGTGTTGAAACGCATCTACAACCAGATGGCCGATCCCAAGTGGGTCATCGCCATGGGCGCCTGTTCTTCCTGCGGCGGCATTTTCAATAATTACGCCATCGTGCAAGGGGTGGATCGTGTGGTGCCGGTCGATGTTTATGTTCCCGGCTGTCCTCCCGGTCCAGAAGCGCTGATTTACGGAATCATCAAACTTCAGGAAAAAATCCTGAACGAAGCTGGCACCGATAAAGCCCGGCAGAGGGTGGCATGACGAGCGAAGAAATCGTTGCAAAATGTCAATCCTCCCTCGGCGGTGATCTCGTCCAGGCGGAAGTCAATCTGGGGGATGCGGTCATCTATGTCTCTCCGGAAGCGTTGCCCAAGGCGGCGGAATGGTTGAAGAACGATCCCGATCTGCGCTTCGATTACCTGTCCCAAATCACCGGTGTGGATTACCTGGAGCAGGATCGCGAGCCGCGGTTCGAGGCGGTGTACGAGTTGCATTCCATAGATCACGGCCATTCCATTCGTATCCGGGTGGGTCTGGATGAAGAGAACCCGACCGTGCCGACCGTCACCACCCTGTGGAAGGGCGCGGATTTTCCGGAGCGCGAGTTGTTTGATATGTTCGGGTTCCAGGTCACCGGGCATCCCAATCTCAAGCGATTGCTCATGCCGGAAGATTGGGAGGGGCATCCGCTTCTCAAGGACTATCCGCTGACCATCGAAGAAATTTCATTTTCACATAATCCCGATCATAAAAGCGAACTGATCAAAACCAAATCCAACCAGGAATAAGGCATGAGCGTCACCGAGCAAGGGCTTCTCGAACGCGATAAAGACACCATGACCCTGAACATGGGTCCCCAGCATCCCAGCACCCACGGGGTGTTCCGGATGATTCTGGAAATGGATGGCGAGATCGTGCGGTCTTCCGAACCGGATATCGGTTTCCTGCACACCGGGATCGAGAAAACAGCGGAAGTCAAAAGATACGTGCACTGCATCCCCATGACCGACCGCCTGGATTACCTGAGCCCGCCGCAAAACAACCTGGCCTTTTGCCTGACCGTTGAAAAGCTTTTGGGGCTGGATGAAATGCCGGCGCGCGCCGATTACCTGCGCGTCATCATGTGCGAACTGGGGCGCATTGGCAGTCACCTGGTCTGGTTGGGAACGCACGCTTTGGATATTGGCGCGATGACCGTGTTTCTCTATGCTTGGCGCGAACGGGAGCTGGTCCTCGATCTCAATGAAATGATTTCCGGGGTGCGCATGATGACCAGTTACATCCGCATCGGCGGTGTCGCGCAGGACGCTACCCCGCAATGGATTCAGGGAGTCCGGGAGTTTGTTGACATTTTTCCCGCCAAAATCGATGAATACGAAAGCCTGTTGACCAACAATCCCATCTGGATGGACCGCACCCGCGGCATCGGCACCCTGGCACGCGAAGATGCCATCAATTGGAGCATGAGCGGTCCCATATTGCGCGCCTCCGGGGTGAAATTGGATTGGAGAAAACAACGGCCTTATTCGCGCTACGACGATTTCACTTTTGACATTCCCACTCAGGAGCATGGCGATATTTATGATCGTTATCTGGTGCGGATCGAGGAGATGCGGCAAAGCCGGGAAATCATCAAGCAGGCTATCAACCAGCTACCCGATGGGCCTTACAAGATCCAAGACAATAAAGTTTCCCTGCCGGAGCGGGACACCCTGCACACCAGCATGGAAGCGTTGATCCACCATTTCAAACTGGTTTCCGATGGCGTCAAGGTGCCGCCGGGGGAAACTTATGTGCCTACCGAAGGCCCGCGCGGCGAGGTGGGATTTTACATCGTCAGCGACGGATCGAATACGCCGTATCGGATGAAACTGCGTGCGCCCTCGTTCATGGCCATTCCCGGCATGTGCCACCTGATGACCGATTCTTTCATTGCCGATGTGGTCGCCATCATTGGCAGTGTGGATATCGTTATGGGTGAGGTGGATCGCTGATGTTTGTTTTTTCCGAAGCCGCAGAAAGCCGAATAGAAAAAATTCTGGCCAAGTACCCTTTTAAAAAATCGGCTATGTTGCCCTTGCTCACTCTGGCGCAGGAGCAGGAGGGCTATGTGACGCCGGAGGCCATGATCGAAATCGGCAAGCGTCTCGGTGCCTCTCCGGCTTATGTCGAATCGGTGTGTACGTTTTACACCATGTATTTCACCAAGCCGGTGGGCAAGTACGTGATCAAGTTCTGCATCAACATCAGTTGCCATTTGAATGGTTGTGACAACCTCATGGACTACACCACCAACAAACTCGGTATTCAGGTGGGGGAAACCACGGCCGATAAAAAGTTCACCATTTTGCGGGAAGAATGTCTGGCCGCCTGCAGTGAGGCGCCGGTCATGCAGGTCAACAATAAATATTATGTCGCCTTGACTCCTGAGAAGGTCGATCAGGTGTTGGCGGCACTCAAGTGATCTGAATATATGACACAGATTCTATTTAAAGGTATCGACACCCCCAATCTGACGTCCATCGACGTGTACGAGAAGCAGGGCGGTTACGCGGCACTTGCCAAGGCCTTCGCGAAAGAGCCGGATGAGATTGTGGAGATGGTCAAGGCTTCCGGCCTGCGGGGACGCGGCGGGGCCGGGTTCCCTTGCGGGCTGAAATGGAGTTTCCTGGCCAAGGATGTGTTTCCGCGCTACCTGTGTTGCAACTCCGATGAAAGCGAACCGGGCACCTGCAAGGATCGCGAACTGCTGATGAAGACTCCGCATCTGTGCATCGAAGGCATGATCCTCTGCGCTTATGCCTGCCGCATTGAAACCGCGTACAACTACATACGGGGCGAATTTGAAGAGTACGGGGAAATCATGGACCGCGCCATTGCGGAAGCCTATGAACGCGGGTATCTGGGGAAAAACATCATGGGTTCCGGATTCAATCTGGAAATGTACACGCACATGGGGGCGGGCGCTTATATTTGCGGGGAAGAGTCGGCGCTGTTGACTTCGCTGGAAGGGGGCCGCGGGGAACCCCGCATGAAGCCGCCGTTTCCGGCGGTCGAGGGTTTGTACGCCAAACCCACCATCGTCAACAACACGGAAACCTTGTGCGTCATTCCTTTCATTGTCAATAACGGACCGGAAGCTTATGCCGCCATCGGCACCGAAAAAAGCAAAGGCACCAAACTGGTCAGCGTCTCCGGGCATGTCAACAAACCCGGCAACTATGAAATCGTGCTGGGCACCCCGATCTCCGAGATCATCGACAAATTCGCGGGCGGCATCCGCAACGGCAATAAATTAAAAGCGTTCATCCCCGGCGGGTCGTCGGTGCCCATGTTGCCGGCGGACAAGGTGGACACTCCCTACGATTACGAATCGCTGGTGGCGGCTGGGTCCATGCTGGGCTCCGGCGCCTTGATCGTGATGGATGACACCACCAACGTGGTGGCGGAAGTGCTTCGCATCACCAGTTTCTACATGCATGAATCGTGCGGCAAGTGCACCCCCTGCCGGGAAGGCACCCGCTGGATGCATCAGATCCTTTTAGAAATTCAAAACAAAGTGGGCAAGCCCGAGCAGTTGGACCTGTTGACCGACATCTGCGACAACATGTCCTTCAAATGTTTTTGTCCGTTGGGTGATGCGGCCATCGCGCCGGTACTCAGCAGCATCAAATATTTCCGGGCCGATTACGAAGAATTGCTGGCATCGGCTAAAGCACCGGTCGCATAAAACTTGGAATGGAAGCTATGGAAACGACCACGCAACAGGATACGGTGACCTTGACCATTGACGGGAAAACCGTCACGGTCCCGAAAGGCACCATGGTGGTGGATGCCGCCAAGACGATAGACATCGAAATCCCGGTTTTTTGTTATCTCGAAAAACTCGGTCCCTTCGGTTGTTGCCGGATGTGCCTGGTCGAAGTGGAGAAGATGCCGAAATTGACCACCGCCTGCACCCTGGCGGTCAACCACGACATGGTGGTGAAAACCACCACGGAGAAAGTTGTCAAAGCCCAGCAGGGGATGTTGGAATTCACCTTGCTCAACCATCCTCTGGATTGCCCGGTGTGCGACAAAGGCGGCGAGTGTCCCCTGCAGGACAACACCTTCAAGTTTGGTCCGCCCGACACGCGCATGGAGTACCAGCGCCAAAACCGTGACAAGGCGACGCCGCTCAGCCCGGTCATCACCATCGACCGCGAACGTTGCATTGCCTGCCAGCGATGCACGCGGTACAGCGAAATCATCGAGAAAGACCAGGCGCTGGTCATGTTAGATCGCGGTTTTCAAAACAGGGTGGCGACCTTCAACGATCAGCCTTATGACACACGGTTTTCCGGCAACGTCATCGACATTTGCCCGGTCGGCGCCTTGACCAACACGGATTTTCGATTCACCGCCCGCGCTTGGGATCTGACCAACGCCAGCACTCTGTGCGGCCATTGCGGGTGCAATTGCAACATGACCCTGGGCACCCGGCTCAATGAAATGAAACGCATCACCACCCGTCCCAACGATGCCGTGGACGATGGCTGGATTTGTGATAAGGCACGCTGGGGCTACGATTTCACCAAAAGCAAAAACCGTATTCAAAAACCCCGCAAGGGGGACGAAACGCTGACCATTCAGGACGCCTGCCGGCAGGTGGCCGCAGGGCTTAAAAAGATAGTCGAGCAATATGGCGCTGACGGCGTCGGTTTCATTGGCTCGGGTTATGGCCTGAATGAGGAGTTGTATCTGTATCAGAAATTGTTTCGCACCGGCATTGGGACCAACAACATCGATCATAAAACCTATCTGGATACGCCGGGTTTGCCGGTGCCGCAATGGGATTTGCCTGCGGTTGAGGCCGCTGATCTGGTGTTATTGATCGCCAGCGATCCCACCGAGGAGTTGCCCATTCTGGATTTGAGGATCAAGAAAGCGGTCACTCGGCTGGCCACCCAACTGGTGACGCTGAACGATCAGACGACACTGATGGATGACTACGCCACGCCGTCGTTGCGTTACAACATTGGTTCCGACGCCGCGGTATTTTCGGCGCTGTCGGCAGTGTTGTCCGGCCAGCCGGGGCCGGGGTTGGAAGCCACCGGGCTGGAGTCCGGTCAGATTCAGTCCCTGGCTGATACTTTAAAAGCCGCGAAAAAGGTTTGTGTCATTTATAATCCTGCGGGGCTGACGGGTGCCTCTATTCATCACCTGAAACAGTTGCTGTCGGTGATCGGTCAACTGCCCGACACCGAGTGCGGCGCGCTTCCTTCCGCGCCCGCCACCAACGCATTGGGCGCGATGGATATGGGAGTGTTGCCCGATTTTTATCCAGGGGGTCTGCCGCTGGCAGACGTGGCGGCCAGCCAAAAGGACTGGGGTGAAAACGCGCCGGTGAAACCCGGTTGGACGGCTTTGGAAATGATCGAAAAAGCCAGGTCCGGTGAGTTGAAAGCCCTGGTCATATTCCGCAGTAATCCGCTGGTGGATTTTCCGGGCGGAGCGGCGGTGCTGGAAGCCTTGCAGAATCTCGAATTGTTGGTGGTCCACGACATCATGGAAACGGAAACCAGCCGGGTGGCTCATTTTGTGATTCCTTCCAACGGGCCGGGATTCGACGAAGGCACGACCACCAATATTGGGGGTCGGGTCCAGCAGAGAACCCGTGGCCTGGTTTCGGACAATCCGCACGACTGGAAAATCATTGCCATGATCGCCAGGGAATTTGGTGATGAGACCCAGTATAAGAATGTTTTCGATGTGACCGCTGAGATCGCCAGCAAAGTCAACGGCTATGCCGGAATCAAAAGAAAAGCAATCCGCCGCGAGGGCAAAACCCGGGAAACCATCGCCAGTGTCAATGGCCGGTTACCGGAAGCCGAGCCAACGGTTGCCGACGTTGCGGGCTCGCTTAAATTGCGGGTGGCAGATTTTCTTTTTTGCCATGACAAAATTTTGGATGCGGATTCGCATCTGGCCCATCAGTTCAAGCCTTCTTCCGTTCACCTGCACGAGCAGGATGCGTCGGCCTTGGGTGTGAAGGCAGGGGACGAGGTGACGGTGTTCGCCGAAGGTTGGTCGGTGAAGGCGGAAGCGGTCATTTCCAACCGGTGCAATCCGGGCGGAGTGGTGCTTCCCAAAATTTCCGACCAGCAAGGCGTGATGGGTTTGATTCATCCCGACCATGCTGTGCAGTGGGTGCAGATCAAAAAGTAAGGCTTCCATAATAATGGAGCCAGGTTGAAAGGCCATGAATGATTGACAGTGTTTTGGATTTTCTATCCAGCTACATGTTTTTGATCGTCGGGGTGGTCAAAGCCGGGGTCATTGCGGTGGCGTTGTTATCGATGGTGCCGCTGTTGGTGTGGCTGGAGCGCAGGTTGATGGGCCGGTTTCAGGTGCGCCTCGGCCCCAACCGGGTCGGGCCGATGGGTTTGGGACAGCCGATTGCGGATTCGATAAAACTGTTGTTCAAGGAATCGATTGTCCAAAACTCTGCGGACAAGTTTTTATTTTTCCTGGCGCCGTCCATCGTGGTGTTCACGGCGATTGTGACTTTTTCCGTGATCCCCTTCGGCGAAGCGGTCGAAGTGGGTGGCCAGACGATTGGTTTGTGGGGCGCCGATCTCAACATCGGCATCCTGTTCATTTTCGCCATCTCGTCGATGGGTATTTATGGGATTGTGATCGCGGGGTTTTCGTCCAACAATAAATATTCGTTGATGGGCGGCCTCCGGTCTTCGGCGCAGATGATCAGCTATGAGTTGACCTTGGGGCTGACCGCGTTGGCGGTGGTGGTCACTGCGGGATCATTGAATTTGGTGGAGATCGTGAACAGTCAAAGCACGCTTCCAAATTTTATTTATCATCCGTTGACGTTTCTTTTGTTTTTCATCGCCGGCGTGGCGGAGACCAACCGGGCGCCGTTCGATTTGCCGGAAGCGGAGCAGGAGCTGGTGGCCGGATTTTTCACCGAATACTCAGGCATGAAATTCGCCATGTTTTTTATGGGAGAGTACATCAACATGATCACCATGAGCGCTCTGGTGACTCTGTTGTTTCTGGGCGGCTGGCATTCCTACATCGGTTTGGATATTCCCATTCTGGTGTTTGCCGCCAAGGTGTTTCTACTGTTATGCGTTTTTATCTGGTTGCGGTCCACCTTTCCCCGAATCCGGTACGATCGGTTGATGACCTTCGGGTGGAAAATTCTTTTGCCGATCGCAATGTTGAATATGTTTTTCTACAGCGTGGTCAAAGTATTGTGGCCTGCGTGAGGATTTCAATATGATTAAAGCCATCATCATTGGCGCCAAAAACCTGTTGATCGGTCTGAGCGTCACCTTCCGCAATATGCTGTCCAAACCGGTGACTATTTGTTACCCGGAAGTCAAACGGACCATGCCCGAGCGTTTCCGGGGACGGCATTTTCTGACCCGCGACGAAAATGGGCTGGAAAAATGTATCGGTTGCAGTCTTTGTTCGATCAATTGTCCCGTCAATTGCATTCATGTGGTGTCCGCCGAGAATACCGAAGGAAATCGCATTTCCTCAGGTGAGCGCTACGCGGCGGTGTATGAAATCAACCTTCTACGCTGTATTTACTGTGGCTTCTGTGAAGAGGCCTGCCCGGTGGATGCAGTGGTTCTGCGCGAACATTACGAGTTGGCCGATTACGATCGGAAAAATTATATAGCAACAAAAGAGGATCTTTTGGTGTATCCCGAGCCCAATGAGTTTCGAGTGAATTTTTTGGGCAACACCAAGGTGGTCAACAAGTGACCTGTCTTCAGCGTGGAATTTTTTAATTTTGGATGGTTAGTGCCGATCATTGTTATTTTGCCGGGTACAAAAAACTGGACACTCCGGCGGAATTTCGTTTTTTGTTTAATGAACCCCCTGGGGGTTCCATGGATAGGGGACGTGCGACGTGTTTGAAATTTTGGAACAGGCTTGGGCTTTTAATTTAGACCGCGAAACGGTGTTCGGGTTGGTCGAACAGAGTTTTGTATTTGTGGTGGGGATGACGGCGATACTGGCCAGCCTGGGGGTCATCTTATGTGCCTCGCCGATTTACAGTGCCCTGTATTTGATCGGCAACATGTGTTGTTTGGCTCTGCTGTTTCTGTTTTACAACGCGGAGTTTCTGGCGGCAGTTCAGGTGGTGGTGTATGCCGGTGCGGTCATGATCCTGTTTCTGTTCATCATCGCCTTGCTGGGTGCCAAGAAAGAGGAACGGGATTCTTCATTTGAAAAGCTGATGGGTATGGGGTTTGTTGCCCTTTTATTTTGTGAATTGCTGATGGCTCTCGGGGTGGGGTTCACCCGGCCGATGGAAGGGCAGGCCACAGAGGATGCGATTGCCACCGTGGGAAGCGCCAAAGCCATCGGCATGGAGTTGTTTTCCCATCATCTGATTCCCTTCGAGCTGGCTTCTTTTCTTCTTTTGGTGGCGGCGGTGGGAATCATCAGCCTGGCTAAATTTTCCTACCGGCCAATTAGAAAGCGAACGAGGGTGTGATGGATACCGATTTTGTTCTTTTCGTCAGCGCGGCTATTTTTTCCATAGGAGCGGTGGGTTTTTTGATTCGAAAAAACCCTCTGGTGATGTTCATGTCGGTGGAGTTGATGTTGAATTCTGTGAATCTTTTGCTGGTGGGATATTCCAAGGCTTTGGCTTCGTTGGATGGACAGATTTTTGCGCTCATCATCATGACGGTGGCGGCGGCTGAGGTGGTGGTGGGCCTGGCGATTATTCTCACCATCTTCCGTACCCGGCATGATTTGAATGTGGACCATATCAACGTATTGAAAGGATAACGAATTGTTCGCTTACTCCTGGCTCATACTCCTCCTTCCGATGGCGGGTTTTATCGGTTTGAGCTGGTGGGGCAACCGCCTGCCGCGCAGTGGCGTGGGCCTGGTCGGTTGTGGCTCCATCGGTGGCGCTTTTCTGGTGACGTTGGTGGTCCTCGCGGACATGCTCTTGCTGAGTCCCGACCAGAGAGTCGGTAATGTTGTGACTCTGTATCCCTGGATCGCCTCCCCGCATTTCCAATTGGATCTGGCGGTTCTCATTGATCCTTTGTCGGTATTCATGCTCCTCGTGGTGACGGGCGTGGGATTTTTGATTCATGTCTATTCCATCGGTTACATGCAGGACGATCCCGAATACAGCCGGTTTTTTGCTTACATGAACCTGTTCATTTTCTCTATGTCCCTATTGGTGATGGCGGCGGATTTTTTCTTCCTCATCGTCGGCTGGGCGCTGGTGGGCCTAGCGTCTTATTTATTGATTGGGTTCTGGACTGAAAAAACCAGCGCCGTTCTGGCCGCGCGCAAAGCGTTTGTCATGAATGTGATTGGCGATGTCGGCATGGTGATCGCCGCATTTGTGGTGTTTCAGTATTTTGGTACGTTGAATTATGTCGATGTTTTTGCCAAAGCGTCGACCACCTTTTCACCCAACGACGATGGCGTGCTTCTCATCACCCTGTTACTGCTGGTCGGCGCCTTTGCCAAATCCGCGCAGGTGCCTCTGCACACCTGGCTTCCGGACGCCATGGAAGGACCGACTCCGGTCAGCGCTTTGATCCATGCGGCGACCATGGTCACCGCGGGCGTGTATCTGGTGGCCCGATGCAACTCACTCTTCATGCTGGCGCCTTACACCATGTACCTGGTGGCCGGCGTGGGCGTGTTCACCGCCATCTTTGCCGGCTCGATGGCGCTGGTCCAGTTCGACATCAAACGCGTCATCGCTTTTTCCACCATGAGTCAGATCGGTTATATGTTTCTGGCGGTGGGCGTGGGCGTGTTCAGCGCCGGTATGTTTCATTTGATGACGCATGCTTTTTTTAAAGCGTTGCTGTTCCTGGGGGCGGGAAGTGTGATCCACGCGCTGGGCGGTGAACAGGATATTCGGAAAATGGGCGGATTGCGGCATGCCATGCCGATCACGTTCTGGACATTTCTCGTCGCGGCACTGGCTTTATCCGGATTCCCCCTGACCGCGGGGTTCTTCAGCAAGGAATTGATCATCATGGAATCCTACCACGCCGAACTGGGGAATTTCCTGTTCTGGGGGCTGGCGGTGCTGGGAGCGGGCCTGACGGGATTTTATACATTCCGGTTATTTTTTTACGTCTTCATGGGTTCGTCGAGAAGCCCCGGCGCGCATCCGCATGAGTCCCCCATGGTCATGACAGGCCCTCTGCTCATCTTGGGATCCCTTTCTCTGCTGGGTGGAGTTTTAGGCCCGTGGGCGCATGAGTTTTTGTCACCGGTATTCAGCGGCGTCATTCCGTTGCATCACGAAGACGCTCTTTTGGAATCCATTACGGTGGGAGTTGCTTTGGGCGGAATCGCGACTGCCGTGGCCCTGTTCATGACGGGAAAGGATCGATTGGATTTCGCCAAGCAAATGCTGGCTCCGGTGTACGATGTGCTCATTCATAAATATTATGTGGATGAGATTTATGATTTTTTCATCGTCAAACCCGTCAAGGCCGTGGGCGCCTTTATGGAAGAGCGGGCTGAAAAAGATGGCATTGATTTCGCCGTCGATCAGGTGGGGGCGCAGGTGCGGGAAGTGAGCCGCGGTATCAGCATTTGGCAATCGGGAAGTGTGCGGCTCTATGCCATGAACATGGTGGCGGGCCTGGTCACCATTTTGCTATTTGTGATCTTTTTGTGATGGGAAAACCTGCAACATGTTGCTGACAGCGATCCTATTTCTGCCATTGGCGGGGGCATTTATCCTGATGCTTTTGCCGGAAAGCAACGAGTCTCTGTTGCGCAAAACGGCGATTCTGAGCGCCTCTTTGACTTTCCTGGCATCGTTGGTTTTGCTGTCTGGTTTTAATGAGGCCGCCCACGGGATGCAATTTGTCGATTCCGTTCTCTGGGTGTCCCCGTTGAATATTTATTACAGGGTGGGGGTGGACGGCATCAGCCTGTGGCTGGTGGTGCTCACCGCATTTTTAGGGGTGCTGGCGATCGTTTTCTCCACCGGCCCCATCAAAAACCTGAGATATTTTCTGGCGCTGATCCTCATGCTGGAGGCCGGGACCCTCGGCGTATTTGTCGCGCTGGACACGATTTTGTTTTATGTGTTCTGGGAATTGATGCTGGTGCCGACTTATTTTCTTATCGGTTTGTGGGGCGAGGGACGGCGGGTGTATGCCACCACCAAGTTTGTCCTGTACACGCTGGTGGGCAGTTTGTTGATGCTGGTCGCCATCGTCTGGCTCACGATGGTGCATTATGAGGCCACCCACCAATTGACCTTCGATATCGAAACCCTGGTTCACACCCATATTCCCGATGACATTCAGATGTGGATGTTCGCGTTCTTTTTTCTGGCGTTTGCCATCAAGATTCCAATTTTTCCATTTCACAGTTGGTTGCCGCACGCCTATGTGGCCTGTCCCATTCCGGTGCTGATTCTTTTGACCGGAGCCATGTCCAAAACCGGCGCCTATGGTTTGATCCGGTTTTGCCTGCCCCTGTTTCCGGAAGCATTGGAAACCTGGGGAATTTGGATAGGCGCCATGGCCGCTGGCGGCATCGTTTACGGCGCTTGGATTGCGCTGGCGCAAAGAGACCTCAAAGCTTTGGTCGCTTATTCCAGTATCAGTCATCTGGGCTTCATTGCTCTCGGTATCTTCGCGTTCAACGGTCAGGGCGTCGAAGGCAGTGTTCTGCAAATGGTGAACCACGGCATCATCGCTTCGGCACTGTTTATCATTGTTGGAATTTTAGAACAACGATTGGGCACCCGTAATCTGAACGATTTCCGTGGATTGAAAAAATCCATGCCTGTGCTGTATGGCATGTTCATGCTCATTACGCTTGCCGCACTGGGATTGCCCGGTTTGAACGGGTTTGTCGGTGAATTTTTAATCCTGATGGGGGTGTGGACATCCCAAGCGCTGTCACAACTTTCCGCCATATTTGTTTTGATGGCTGGTCTGTCCATCGTGTTTGCTTCCATTTATATGTTGTTTATGTTTCAAGGCGCCATGAACGAAACTCCCCAGGGCCAC